>NZ_JBHIMJ010000038.1:0-20046 GCF_042194035.1 Bartonella sp. OC16QHHD
GCTAATGGGGCGTGCTGTCCCTAAAATGCCATGCACATCTTGGTTGGAAGGAGACCAAAAAACACCGCCCCTTTGCTTGTCCCGTTTGATAAACATGGCTGCTGCAAAAGGACTTGCGGGTTTAACACTAACACCTCCATCAGAATTTGCCACCCGTACAAAGGGATCAATCAAATAACAAAAGCGTGAGGAAAAATCTGCACGATAGGCAAGGCTTTCTTCCGTGTTTTTACCCCCCGTATCGAACACGGCAATCGCTTGTAGCTTTTCTGCAACCTGTTCCAAAGCGTCTGCCACAGGGTTTTTGCCATTATCAAGGCGCCCTGCACTATAAGCCGGTGCTAAGAGAATTCCAGGTTCCACACCTAAATGCCCTCTAGCATGCGCTAAGGCATGCACACCGGTCAAGTGAGTATTGGATCCCACCATTTCGGTTTGTGTCTCAGCAATGGTTGACTTTTCTTCTACCCGCACAAGGATAATTTGTGCCTCAATCCCCTGCGCGCGCACGGCGTTAATCACATCAAGAGCTGTGCCCCTTCGCCCAAGCTTTTGGATTTTTTCTGTCTCATGGCTAAAGATAAGGACAGGCTCGTTGAGGGGAAAACTTGGTTGTCAGCATCAGGGGGCTGTAACAACCGCTCCAATAGCGCTCTGATCAAATGTTGCTAAAGGACGTGATTTTTTACATTGATTATCCCTATTGACCTTAAATTATTGTCAAATACACAGAGTTATTCTTTATTTTGAGCTTTTCTTAATTCTGTAATGGGAACACCCCCAATACCCCAATTGTCTGTCTCCACTTCATCAATCACGACAACAGTCGTTTTCGGATTTTTATTCAGAATATTAACTAATAATTGAGTTGCCCCTTCTATTAGTTGCCGTTTCTGTTCAGAGGTAACCCCTTCATTAGTAATTTTAATATTTATGTAAGGCATAAGATCTCCATAATTTACAAATATTGAATAAAAAAGCTCAAATAAATGAACGCAAAAAGATTAAATATTAATACATAATAACTATGCATTTTAAAGCTCGTATCCACCGGTGAAATACGTAGGCTACTGGAAGCAAAAATAGCATTTATTGATACAGGAGAAAGGAGTTGAGCTGCAATAAAGAAGCAAATCCAAACCAAATAATCCATAACCCCATAAGCCATCGATGACCCTAGTAAGGGAAATGCCAAACTAAATAGCACCATAGGATGAATTCCTACTACACTGAAAATTGGCAATACAAAGAGAATACAGGCATAGTGCTGCCAAACAGAGAGTGATGCCAATGAGTGACTAAACGTCACCGGCAACAAAGGAATAAGCAAATCACAAGTAGATATTAGCAGACTACAACCTAGCAACAACATAATTTCACTGGATATACTGCGTATCACTGCCACCAAAGGAGTCAAAAAATCAATACTGCGTGAACTCACACGCTCAATGACGTATAGAATGCTTGCCGTCAATGCAATGCTTTTTAGTGCATTCAACTTGATAACTGTCAACGCAACGATAAATGTTAGCCAGAAAAATATCAAAAAAATCCAAATTCTTACTCTCTCTCCTTCTTTATTCGCTCTTCTCTCATCGCAAATAATCGGGTTAGCTAGCGGTACAACAGGAGAAAGGCACAACAACAACAGACTGAATAGAAAAAGTGGTATCCCCAAAGCAGCGGATGTGAATATTGGTGTTCTAGGCATAGCAGCGAAAACTGTTGCTGCACCGATGCTGGTCGGCATCAGTACCATCGTGATGCTCATCATTCGCATCACAATAGCGGCCAAATGGCGAGAGGGAAAAACACTTTTCTTCAAGGCATCAATCATTAGTGGGATAACCCCCAAACTCATCGGCCAAGCTAAAAACGCAGTCAGTATCGCGATGGACAGGGTAAGCGAACCCTTTCCATAGCGCATCAACCGTTCAGAGAGAAATTCTGAAATACGCCATGTATTCATCACATGGCGCAACAATCCCATGGCGAGTAATAGCCAAAAGACATCAGTAAAACGCACAAGCACAGTACGAACATCAGGCAAGTGCCAACGCCATATCAGCACTAAAGTACAAGCCAACAGGATGAACACACCACTGCGTGCATTCCCCTTCAACCACCAGTATGGTATCGTCAAAAGCAAATAACCGAAAACAGTCACTCCAGCCAATGGAATAAAAAACCAAGTTCTTATTGAGATAGACATAAGAAAAATGAATAGCATCAGCATCGCCATTATAACGGATACGGAGGACATGCGTATCAGGAAGCTTTTTACATCATCAATGTACATTAATTGTTGAATCTTTGACTGAGTAGCGATTAAGAAGCTGCTCGTACATGTCAGTGACACAGCGCCCTGCATCCCGCAGTGCACGAGAATTAACTAAAGGCCTAGGCAAAATATATGTATAAAAATTTGGCCCCTCTACTGGATTACCGACCACCCATAATGTATTTTGTATTTGCCCTTTAGTGTCTATAGGATGCTGCCGACGGTCAATATCAATACCACCAGGATGATATCCTTGGTTGATAAATGGTCGAATGATGCCCTGACCAGCCAAATTCTGGATAAAAGGGGACTCATCACGCAACGGAGAAAAACTATCAATCTTGGCCTTGATCAGCACATCTCCATCAACTGAACTGTTTTCATCTTGAAAAACAGACTGAATTTCGAAACGGCTGGTACTAGCATTGAGAACAAGTTTAGGTGAAGGTCCGCCAGCCAAAGTCACGATACCAGCCTCCATCAGAGCCTTCAACTCTTGGTTTCGCTGCATCGGTGGGCCGACAGAAATACGGTTAAAGTTTGGATTAAAATATTCAATAAAGTACTTGTGAGATGAAGACGTTAACCCGCAAAAATCAATTGCTGAACGTAAGATATCACGGACATCTCGTAGCACATCTGTAGCAGCTTTCACTGGGCCATCAACATTACCTTCAGCGGAAGAATGAAGATCGTCCTTCAAATGCTCCATGAAGAATCTTGTATAATCCTTCAAAGAGGCAAATATTTTATTTCGATGAGGATACAGCAACGCTTGAATACACTGCTCGTCTTTGGAAGTAACAACATAGGTTTCAGGGTCTAGCCAGTGCCCCAGCTGCGTACTTCGATAGACATAACACATTTCTTTAAGCAACAGAGGTAAAAGCTGCGTTTCGAAATCCAGCTTCGGAGAACCGTTAGCAATGCTGGATTGCTTACGCAGATGATGTATTGCATCGAGAGTAAGGAATGATGGTATGTATTGCCCACTACCACCCTTTTGATTAATCCCGCGACTACTAAAAGGCAATGTTTGACGGGAGAATAAAGCTATCTTCGGTTCTTTGCCGCTTGGCATGTAGCGCAATTGTCCAGCATTTTCAGTAAAAGTCCCACCGCGACCGTAAGTCAATTGCGACAAGACATCATAGCTAGTTAATCCAATTCCCTGCACCAGCACACGAGACTGAGATTGTATAGAGTCCAACTTTTCAATTGGATAAGGATTCGAATAATAGTTCAAAAGCGCATTTTTCATTTGGTGAGCAGCGACAAACTGTTGCAGGCTTTCATCATGCGATGAATATATATTCTTACCGTGACCCGTGGTCATATAAACAAAATCTACACTATAACGACAGCCATCTTCCAAAAGAACATCCGTTTTATTATCTTGGTGGATATGGAGATTAATAACCTTTTGTCGGATCTCCTTAATACGAATACCGGAAGGTAAATCTTGCGTGAGTTCTTGGTAAGCCCAAGACAGGTATTCCCCTAACAAACGACGTGATAAATAATCATTTTCTTTGATTTCTCTCCCAACATCATGCTCTGTACGAGAAAAAACACCGTTAATATTACGATAACCTTGTTGAATAGCCCATTGATAGAAATTCGGTCCCTTCCGAATAGGCCCGACACCCTTAACTGTATCATCACCAAATAAAGTAATCTGGCAAGCGACAGTGTTAACCAATAAATGATCTGGCTGATGCACACTATGGGTACCGGTTCCCATCTCATTGGGATCAATCAATAAAATATCAATGTTCCCAGAAAATGGATAATGGGAATAAAGTGTGAGCAAGCGTTCGAGAATACTGATCCCACGAGGACCAACGCCCAAAATAGCGACTGTAGAGTGAAGCATTCTGTAATCTCCCCTATTAGAATAATTTGACTTTCACAAAATGTTTCAAAAAGAATGGAATAAATTCTCTCGACTTTTTAGTGAAGATTGCGGGTTTATGAAACGCCAACGACCTTTTTACAAAGACAATATTGACAGATTCCAGCAGCAGCAAAAAGCGCTACAGCACCACAGATAACGGAAAGCGCAATGGCATGTGAACCAAACTGTAAAAAACTCGTCAAGAGAGGTCCTAATATTTGGCCAAAACCGTAAGTTAAGGTAGCCAAGCCTAGCAGATTTATGCCATACGGCGCATACAAACGCTTAGCTAACGGCATAACTAGAGAGGTCGTCCCCATAAAAGTAAATCCAAACCCTATACAACTGAGAACGATCAGTACAAGAGACTGGCTGAATAATGTCAGTAATACGCATCCTCCTTGGATAAGCAAATTGAGCATCAAACAACGTAATACCCCCCACCGATGGGCTCCCCATAACCAAATGAAACAACTAGGAACAATGGCTATTCCGACAAACGACCATAAGTGGTTAGCGAGTAGTGGGAAATTAAATGTTTTCGCCATCAGAGGAAGATATGTCGCGACAATAATATAACCAAACCCAGCAAGCCCATAAATCAGAGCGAGTTCCCACCAAACGATATTTTCGTGTGCCAATGACTCATTAATAGCAAATTGAGACGCATCAACACGACGTGGAAATAAAATAAACAACAAGAGCAACAATACAACAGATATAAAACCAGCTCCAAACCAAATATTTTTCGCGTTCAGCGATTTACTCAAACCAATAATAACATACTCATTACCCAGCAGAATACCAACTCCCACACCTGCATAGAGCGAAGCAATAACCCACAGCTTGTGACTATGCTGCATAACCGTCATAGAACCAAAAATCATCATTGCTGCACTCGCGATACCGGCAGCAAAGCGGATAAAGAAGACCAAGTAAAAGTTTGTTGTTAACGCCATGGCAAAAATAAGTGCACTCGTCACTATAGCTGCACCAAATAGCATGTAGGGAGCACGGGATATATTCCCAACTCTGCAAAACGAAAAAAACATACTCCCAACTAAATAACCGCCATAATTAGCGCTAGCTATATAAGAAAGTTGCTTAAAGGTAAACAATCCTTCATCCAACATAACTGGAAATACCGGCGTATAGAAAAATCGCCCAATCCCCATCCCCAAAATCATAATAATCATACCGAATACAGCGATTTTGAAACAACTCAAATCTTGACGATTATTTTTCCCCCCCATTACTCTAATCCCTTAACTAATAATTCGCTCATCCGCATTCTATCTCATCGAGAGTAACACTTATCTCAGAGAATAAAAGCCAATCTAGCCATTTGTTTAGGTAGCCAGAGCAACATATTTAACGATTATTGTCAACATTACTGGATCAGTTATATGCATTTCATCGTTTTACGCCCTGCTCCATGTATGATCTTCTCCCTACAAAGCTTCTTTTTCAGAAAAATAATGGCTGAAATTAAGCAGCAATAACAACGAGAAAATCAATAAGCACGCCCCAGCTCAGACAAGACAATATCCCCCAAAGCGACAGCTTCATCAGGTGCGACTAAAATACCCTCACAAGGTTGCGTTATGTTCACATGATGAACGTCGTCAACCATCAAGCGGCTTAGTATCCAACTTAAAGACAGATCACGCCCAAGCCTTTGCGCACGCGCCCATTCTGCTCTTAAATTCTGCTCCGCTCTTTCCAAAACAAAGGAGCCTTCATCCAGTAACAACCAAAAATCAATAGTATTGAAGGGTATAAAGGCTACTTTTAATATAGCTTTGTTTTTTATCAGCAGCAGTAAAAAAGTTTGTGTTTTTTATAAAAATTGAAATTTATTCATTTTTTATCGTATATTTTATGTTATCTTCTTTAAATTAATTAAAAGATCATAGAATATTAAACTGATAGGATGCATTTTTCTCAAGCGGCATTTTTAGAGAAATGTTGATTTAATCAGTGAAGACAAGCAATGAGCAAAGTTATAATTTGAAAAGACAGTATATAATGTTTATGATCAATGATCTAAATTAGAAACATGAATTGGGGGAGTTTGATCTTTCTTACAGCACAGTAGATCAAAAAAAACAGTAGATGAAGTTTAAAATTCACCATCATCCATCATAAGATGAAAGCTTTCATCCCAAGTTTGATTTTTTTAAACTATTTTCTTGTTCTTTCTGTAATATCTAAAGAATATCTTCAAGCACTCATAAGCACTCTTTTAGGTTATCATTTCCATGATCAAAGTAACGGTTATCGAGCTTCCATTCAGGATACTGTTTTGTAAAAGGAAATCATCATTTCAGGATATGGAGGGATTTATGTATTTAGTCACAATGTATCATGCCCCCTTCCTCTTATATCAGAAATTTAATTCTTAATCGTAATGACGTGATCAAAAAGCACCTTGCGAGACAATCTTTTTAATAAATTTTTAATAAATAAAGTAAAGATGAATTCTGAAAAAAACTTTTTTAGACGTAAAGTGATACGGAGAAACAGTCAGAAAGAATGGGGGGGGGATTACAAATGCTGATGACTAAAAAAAAAGATATCAAAAAATTACCAAAAACCGATTTATGGATCATTTGTGCTATTTCAGCTGATCAGAAAAGAGAATGGATCAATAAATGGTATATAAAAAATAAACAAGCCTCTATAAGTTCTAATTATGTCAATGATCTTGCCGTCCTAGGATCATTTTACAGATCTAGACAAAATGATTGCTATGAAAGCAACAGCCCCACAAGCAACTCCCCTCAAAAAATAACAATCTCATTTATGAGGCTTATGTTGCTTCTCATAATCACTTTACAATTGCATCATTTGCTCTCATTAATACGCTTTGAAGTCCCATATGGACTAAGGGACCTTTTAAATTTTGGGATGGTTATGGAAGCCTTCTTTCCACTAATCCCTGAATGGGGATATGAAACCGCTCCCTTTTCACAGAAAAATATTCTTTTCAATGAAAATTCTTATTGTACAATCTATGGAACAACACAATGAACAGAGCACGCACCCTTGCTCTCACCTATGGATCCTATAATGCTATCCGCATGCTGATCGGCGTTTACCATGCGATTTTTTTAATGTCCATGGGAGTTAGTCTGGCGCAATTAGCTCTGCTTCAGGTTGTCTTTTCCACCACCATTCTGCTGCTTGATTTTCCCTGCGCTGTTTTATCTGACAGATATCGGCGTAAATATTCTGTTATGGCTGGGGTCTTTATGACAGGAGTATTTTATCTTCTATGCCTTCAAGCTCCTAATATGACAGCACTTATTATTGCGCAAATTCTCTATGCAGCGGGCATTTGCATCATTGTCAGCGCCATTGACGGATGGATTTACCATTCTCTAGGCGATAAACAGGATCACTTTTCGCATTATGCTCATCTCTACCACCAGGTTAACTCTTTCGGAAGTATTCTCAGTGGGATTATAGGAATTGGAACGATCTACTACTCTGGACGATATTTTATGGGATATATCATCTCATGCCTCATGATGGGATTTATTTTTTTGATATTCCTTATTGTTCCTGAAGAAAAGAAAACGACAATTGAAACGTCCAAAACAAAAACAATCTTGCACAATGCCAAGGAAACGCTTTGGGTATTTCAAAATACAGTAGGAGGAGCATGGTTTATTTTCCTCATGTGCCTTTTTAGCGCTGGTATTCAGATTATTTATCATTTCTGGCAACCGATAATACTTTCAGGGGGAAAAATTCATCACCTCAACGGTTCGCAAATGCTCATCTTGATGTGCTGCCATATTGGAGCCTTTTCAGCACAATATTTTTCAAATTTACTGATGTCTAAGTATCATGTTCTTGATAAAAAATATAAGAATTCTATAAAATATTTTTCCTTCTTTTCTGCACTGATGTGCATAGCGCTCTATTTTTCAGTTCATAGCCATCAAACTGCTGCATCAGTCATCGCCTTCTCTTTAATCCATGGATTTATTTGCACTGTACCGATCGGTGCAAAAAGCTTATTTTTCTCAGAACTTAATCAAAAACACACGCAGCATATTTCCGGTGTTGTTGGTGCTGTCTCTTTTAGCGGAAGAATATTTTCAATTACAGTATTGAGTATTATTTCTTTTCTTCCTGCAAAAGTTTCTCCATCTTACTACCTAATATTACCGACCATTACTTTTTTCATATGTGGTTTGGTTGTCATGAAATGGATGAAACACTCTCAAAAGTCTCTATGATGAGAGGAAAATTTTAAAATTATTACCCACAATGTTTTCTTCTAAAAGAAATCTATAACTTTTTTGAGAGCATTGCCACATCCAACTTTCAATATACAATGCAAATATAAAGCAACACGTTGATTTATAATGATAATATACCAAACGCGAATATTGTAAGATTTTTTCTTTTCAAATCTGCTTTATGGTTGAAACAATCAAAATCATTTGCTTGCACATCATAAGCAAAGAAAGCCGTATAAATAAAAACGATTTAGAAAGGAAAAATGCCTTTTATGAACTCTCATAGTCAAAATCTATAACAACAGGAAGGCAGATATATAATATGCCTCTTTGCATCTTCATAAGTATACAAATGGTGTGGCTTTATAAGGCTTTATATGTCTCACAGAAACTTTTATGTTTTATACCATTTACGAGGCAGCGTCGCAAAATGGGCTTATACACATTGCAAAGATATCTCTTTAAAACAAGTGCATAAATCGGCAACACAAGTATATTTGTGTTTAGAACATGCTTTTTATATGAGAGGCATAATCCCAACGGGATAAACAGAATTCCGATACACAGTCAACTGCTTTTATAACAATAGATGGCGGAGAGGAAGAGATTCGAACTCTCGAGAGCCTTTTGAGCCCTACTCCCTTAGCAGGGGAGCGCCTTCGACCACTCGGCCACCTCTCCAACAGAGAGGCATAAATGGTATCAACAGAAAGTTCAAGACATTTTCGATTTTTTTCCCAAATATCTGAATTTTTTTTCCTATTGATCCCATAGGGACAAAAAGTTAATAAAACAAAAATTGTGTCTTTTTTACCACAGCATCTCGAATAGTACATGTATATATTACAAAAAGGTAATTTCATATTTGAAACTCTAAAAAGATTAGTTATAGCTAAGATAACAAGTGCTGCGTATTTTACTTATGTCTTTGTCCTTAATGCGTTAGGCAAAGGGTACTCTTTAGAAGAAATTTAACCGGACCTCGGAGATCCCATATGAATATTAAATCCCTCTTTTTAAGCTCTACAGCAGCTTTTTTAGCAATTTCTGGAGCACATGCTGCTTCAACAGTTATCGCCGAACCCGAACCTGTAGAATATATTCGCGTTTGTGATGCCTATGGAAAAGGATATTTTTATATCCCTGGAACAGAAACCTGCATGCGTTTATCAGGAAATGTTCGTACTGATTTTATAGGCGGTGATAATATCGATGCAACAACCGAAACTGAACTAAGAGACAAAAGAAAAACCTATGGCGCATCATCACGGCTCACCCTTGTTTTTCAAGCAGCTTCTGAAACAGAAATGGGAACACTTCGTTCATATGCAAGAATTTATTCAAGCTGGGGTGATGGTAATGATAAAGCTGGTGCAAGGCTTGCAGCAGCTTACATTGAACTGGGTGGTTTTCGCGTAGGTCTTGATGATACAATTTTCAACAGTTGGACTGGTGGTTATGGAAATGTTCTCAATGATGACAGCATCGCACCTGCCGGCACAACACGCACTAATTTTATTTCCTACACCTTTAATGGTGACTCCGGCTTTTCTGCTATTATCGGCGCTGAATTAGGCAATAATGCAGATGCTCTTCCAGGAACAGTAGGATACTACATTGATAAAGATGATAAGCTTGTTTCTATCACGAATGATACTCTTCCAAGTAAAGCAATTAAAAATTACACCCCGAATGTGGTTTTGGGTATAAAGTTTATGCAAAAATGGGGTGGTTTTTCAGCGGTTGCAGCATATGATACTTACTACAAAAAGTGGGCTGGAAAAGTACGTGCAGATTTCAATGTCAACGATCGTTTCAATCTATGGGTAATGGCTGGCTATAAAAATGGTCTTGATTACTACACAGTAAATACAAAAAATGAATTATCACGACAAAGCACAACAATTTATGCAAACTGGGGTGGTAAATGGGCTGCTTGGGCGGGTGCCACTTACAAGCTTACTCCAAAAGCAAATTTGAATGCTCAAGTTTCTTATAGTGCTGTAAAAACCTTTGCAACTTCTGTAAATATTACATACACGCTGGTTCCAGGATTTGTGATTACACCTGAATTAACCTATGTTTCTTGGAACGATGATCGCGTTGTGACGGATAAAAATAATGATGAAAAACATTTATTCAATAAGAAAAGTGCTTTTCAAGGTATGATCCGTTTACAGCGTTCATTCTAATCCTATTTAAGCTACAGCTTTTAAAAACTGGCAACATGGTTTGCCAGTTTTTATTTTTGAAATCAAATATCATGAATATCTTTTCCTGATACTTATTGTCTTGTCTCTCGGAAAAAACCGACTTAGTTTCATAAAACTACTCTTAAGATTAACCTGATATGCTTGATAAGAGCACCTCACACGGGCTTTTACACATCACTTCAAACACAATCTCTTCCTTGCCCTTTAAAGCATGAATAACCCCCATTGCTTTATGCCTAAATTGATTTTTCTTGGTAATTTATACCTAACCTTTGCAATTTAGGTCATGAACTTCTCTGGTCAATTCTATACTGAACAGATAAAATATTGAAAAAACAAGACATCATTGTGTTTTTGATATGCCTGAATGTGTCTTCTATCAACACTCTAAAACACAATGTTTTATAACACTGCTTCATTAAAAAACTTAATCATCAAGAAACATGTTGTCAAAACGATGCAAACATCCCCTAAAGCAATAAAAGAGAAAAGAGATATATCTTCAAAAAAATGAATTGACCTCTTCCCCTTCTAAAGAATAGCCCCCCTATCAGTAGCAATCTGTAAATGCCCCTATTTTCTTGAATCTGCATCACTTTGATTTATAATGATCAATTTATAATTTTGCATGTTTCAATCAACCAAAACCATTCACTTGTACACGACGAGTGGAGAGAGCCGTGTGAATAAAAACGAGTAAAGAAAACCCTTTTATGTATCGTTTTAAGTTCCAAGGGTTGTAGTAACATTGAGATCTAACAAAGTGTACGATAGTGCTAGGCACTTTTATTAAGCATCAAAATGAGGATACACTTCATAGAGGATTTTAGATTATATTCTCTATGAACGTCGCTGTAAAATATATGTTGTGATACACACTAAAAGACATTTCTTTAAAACAAGCATGAAATATACAATACAAGTCCATTTTATTTGAGGCGTTTCATCCTGCGTAAGGCACATGTCATCATATACGCAACATCTTGGCTTTATGCGTTTTTAAAGGAAGAAAAATATAAGACAAAGAAACAATAAAATTTAATCTCTGCAAATCATAGAGCTTTCAAAGTTATGTTTCCATAAAACGCCTTATACCGTATAGAGGATTTTTTACACGATTAATGCCCTTTTTACATAAAGCCAATTGGCAAAAAGCAGCCTTTCCTGATAATAAAAAGGCTTACACGTAATCATAAGCCATATTTTCAATTAAAACGCATTGAATTCACGGAAAATACTTATCAACCAATGCATAAAGAATTGCTGCTGTTTCAACATCTAGAATCCCATCATAATTTTCTTGACGAAAATGAAGTTGAAATGCTCGGATCAAATCTTTGTATCCTGTTTGGGTACACGCAGCAGAAATGTCATATCCATAACATTTTAGCTTCGCCAAAACATCTTCTTTGGGTGGCAAATTCTTAGAGAATTGCTCTTGATAATGACTTTTTAGTTCATCATCATACCATGCTCCTATACCTGCGCTATAAAGTTCTCTCCATGGAAAAGCTGCTCCTGGATCACTTTTTCTTCCAATGGCAATATCACTATGTCCCACCACATCAGTTGGCATAATATCGGGATACCGTTGAAGAATATTCAAGGCAAGTTCCTTAACAGCATCAATTTGTATTGGATTATAAGGAGGAAACATACCCGTCCCATCATGATAAGTCGCTAAATTAACGATTTCAATCCCGATAGATGCATCATTGAGATGACTATGCCCAGCCCATGAACTCACACCCGCATGCCATGCGCGCTCATTTTCATCAACCAGATTAAAAATACGCATATCCTTAAAGCCTGCCTCACGATATGTCTGCTCTGAAGGATCAGGAACAAGATAGTGTGCACTAACCTTTTCTCCTGTAAGCGCCATAATCGAGGCTTTAAAATCAATAGCCGTATAATGCATAACGAGAAAATGAACGCGACGACTAAAACTCTTGACAGAACGATAACTGTTGTAATCAATCTGATACATAAAAGCCCTTTCTTTTTTGCTTAAAAAACCACTGCGCATCACAACAGATAGAATACGAACTGTTAAAAAATGCAATAAACTTCCCATCTAGGTACTAAGAATTACGACTAAAATTTGTTCATCAAAAATATTGACACTCTTATCAACAATTAAGACCACATTTTTATTTTTCTCCCACACACGCATAAAATGTTTTTAACCACATTAAATATTTTCCCCAAAAAAATTCCTACAAATTACCAATCAAAAAGAAAACAAAAGCGTAAAATGATCACTCCTTAAATCTTCACGTCTTACAGAAAAAATAGTTCGTCCTGTTATCAAATTGAAAAATATCGCCCCTCGGAAGCGAATACCCAACGATCATGCAATCACACAAAAACTTAAAGGAAAAATTTTATGAGCTCTTTACAGCAATTTATTATCAGATAACGGAATGGGATATGTTCACAATAAAACTCTTCACGGACATATTGTTCAATAAAATTTGCAAAGCTTTCCTGTAAATGACACGACTTCTTGTCTTTTCACACCATCGCTTTTTGATTTACAAAGAATCTCAATTATCTACAACGCTTGAGACACACGAAGTCTCTGGATTCCTTGTTATCAGCGCTATGGAAGATAACATATTGATTTATAATCATAATTAATCATTATAAATATTGAATGTAGCGAGCCTAATATCGTAAAGTTTTTCTTAATTTTGAATCAATCAAAGTCATTCATTTACACATCAAAAGAAAAATTAACCTATAGACAAAAACCACTGAAGAAAAGGATCAAAATACTTCTTATAATAGAACGTTCAATAATTTGAGCAATATTGTTACATCCCCATAGAGTTTCATTTTTTCTTCTCTGTTTTCAAATATCTTTTTAAGACAGCCCAAGCTGCATATTCTTGTAAGACGACACCTAAAAGTGGTCGCGTATAGGGAAAAGTTATACGATCATCACCATAACCTTTCATCCGTATAGTCATGGTAGCATGTCCAAGGCTTTCTGCTTGATTTTCTAATGTCTCCAAAGAAGGCTCTAGGCTCACTTCAACCTCAAGCAGTGGAATATCTTGTTTACCTTTTTCTATGGGCTGAAAATATTTTAAAAGCCACGGATCATTGGCAGACCAATGAACCTCTGCATACATCGCTAATTGTTTACAAGCAGTAGTAACTTCTGCCCCAACTAAATGGGGGTGAAAATGATTTTCAAATTCTTCCACGAAATGTTGTTCCAAGGGCGCTTCTGATTGAGCAACCAGTTGCACCAAAACATAGGGGCTTTTCCATAAAAAATGCCGTTCAAAGGATTCATTTTCAAGATGATCATCAACCCACTGCGCAATGGTACTTTCATCAATTCCAATCAAAGTCCATGCATACTCCGCACGCGATACAGAAAAATATTTCTTCTCGTTGTGTTCTAAATAATTCTCTAAAAGCGCAAGAGCCTGTGATGGTGGACCAGGCAAAACAACAAGCGTACTTCCATCGCAAGAGAGATAAAACCCTGGTGCTGTGCCTGTAGAATTATCAAGCACGGTTGCTGTCTCAGGAAACAATGCTTGACGCGCATGACTCTTATCCGCCGTAATCCCTAATCGTTGTAATTGACCTTTTATTATTTGCCAAACATCTTCATGATGTACCAAAGGCTGCTTTACAGCTTGAGCAACTCCATCGCGTGTTTTATCATCTGATGTTGGTCCCAATCCCCCACTGATAATGATAAGATCTTCTTGTCCAAGACAAGAAACAACAGTCTCACTGATTTGCTGTAATTGATCAGCACAAACAAAATGACGTGTGACTTGAATATTTCTCTTGTTCAAGCTTTGGCTTAAATCTTGTAAGTTCGTATTCAAATATTGTCCTGAAAGGAGTTCATCACCAACAGTGATAATCGCCGCATGACAAACAAAGACAGGATTCACAAGAGAATTGCGAACAGCTTCAGCCATTTGACGGGTAGAGGCTATACCTCCAAGATCATAGGTAACGGTTTTTCCAGCACGAATAACCTGATCAACACTCTCAGACAGTTGTTTTGCTGCATCTTTAAAGCCTAAGTGCTCTAAGAGTAAAGCCGTGGTATAAAGCATCGCAGAAGGATTGGCTTTATTTTGTCCAGCAATACGTGGTGCGCTTCCATGAACAGGTTCAAAACAAGCAATCTCGCTCCCCACATTCACATGAGGTGCAAGCCCCAATCCCCCCATTATCCCAGAGCCAAGATCAGAGAGAATATTGCCAAATATATTTTCAGCAACAATCACACCAAACCGCTCTGGCTTGGTTGCAATCCACAAAGCAACCGCATCAACATTCTGAATATCTGCTTCAATTTCCGGATAGTTTTGCGCAATCTTCTCAAAAATTTCCTGAGCAAACTGACCACTTTCTCGCATAACATTGGGCTTATCAGCAAAAGTAACTCGCCTAAAGCTATATTTCCTTGCATAAGAAAAAGCATATTCAAATAACCGTTCTAAACCAAAGCGTGTCTGCAAACGGACTGTCCACGCAGCTTCTTCAAGCCCATATTTTGTCAAATTTGGATGTTTTAGCCAAACGGCTGTTTCAGGAGAAATACCCCGAAAATCCAATCCAGCATAAAGGCCTTCACTATTTTCTCTGATAACACAAAAATGAAAAGGACGTTGGGGACCAAAGATGTATCTTACAGGACGTATATTCGCAAACAAACCTAACTTTTGGCGAAGTTGAAGTGCGGGAGAAACATAGGCAAGGTTTTTCTCTTTTAAATGCGGAGCAAGTTCTTTTAAAGCCGCTTCTTTTCCTTTACTGGTCACAGCACCAAGTAAAATAGCATCACTCTGAGTAATTTTTTGCCAAGTCGCTTGAGGAATAGGAGCTCCTTCCTGTTTCCAACATTCAAAACCAATATCACCATAAGTCAATTCAATCGGCAATTGGAATTGCTCTAAAACCATCAGCGCAGCATCACAAACCTCTGGTCCTATCCCATCACCAGGTAATACAAGAACTTTCTTTTTCATAATCCCTCCAGCCACTCATCAATGACTGCATCCGTCATAGTAGGATTATCCTCCCACAAACGCGTACCAGCACCAGAGATAATCTTATATTCATGGTTCAGATTATGACTTTTTGTCTGATTATCTACCGTTGCAAGTTGCGACTTTTCTCCCACTAAAGCTAAAAACTTCCCCTTATACTTAACTATTTCATCTCTAGCATCTATTTCTAATAAGAGTTTAAAGCCTCTTGTCATGCGTTCAATTGCCACGCTTTTTTGTTCATCAGGAATCTCCAATAAGGCTCTTTTTTTCATAATGCCAGAAGGATGCATAAAACCATTGAGTATTTCCAAAGCCCCCGATAAATCATTGTTTTCTAAGGAGGCAAGAATATCTCCAAGGCGCCGTTGCAAAACCTTATCTGGATAGCCAGGTGCATTCACAGCAAGCACAGCTTGAACATTGGGAAGCTGTACTGCCAATATTTGTACCAATGTTCCAGCCATAGAAAATCCCACAAGAACTGCGGGCTCTTTAAAATAGCTTTTAAGCTTTTCTACCATAAAAGATAAAATGTCTACAGCAGAATGATTGAGAACATGAGAACCCTTAGGAAAAAGAGAAAGCGTATCCAGCAGAGTGACAGGGAATCCTTTTGATAAGCATAGCTTTGTCAATGGAGAACAAAAAACACCACCATCCCAAATTGGCATTACAGGAGAAAGAATAGTAATAGGAAGACCCATTGATCAATTCCTCCCCTTATTTTTAAACATGCATTAGAGCCAGAAATTTTCCTACCCAATATAATGAAAATATGTTGAAACTCTAGGCTCATACTCCCCCCATAATAATCGATTTGTTAAACTCAAACTAAGCTTGTAACAAATTTTAAACCCACTCAATCCAACAACTTAATAAAAAAATCATCTAATGTACAGGTGCTCCATTTGTGTAAAACATCAAAAGCATTTCCGCATAATGCTTTCTTTTTATCATTTCACTCAGCTTATTTCTGAAGTCATAAAATGACGCGCTTTTTGAATATAAATGATAAAACCAATCATACAACACACAGCTAACAAAGTTGCCATAGCCCGTGGGCTATGACCAGAGATTTTTCCGATAACCGCTGCACTGAGTGCCGCACTTCCTAATTGCAAAGAGCCCATAACACCAGAAGCCGCTCCCGCAGCTTTCGGATGCGATGAAATAGCCAACGCTGTTCCTAACGGCAATAAAAAACCATTGCCAAAAGTAAGAACAGCAATAGCCATAAAACTTGTCACAAGGGGCCATGGGCTTAGATACATTTGCAAAGCAAACAGCACACCGCCTATCACAAAAATAATGTACCCTCTGCCCACAGTCTTTTCCATAGACTCGCGTTCAAAAAACCATCGCGCCAAAAGATTTCCCAAAATATAGGGAAACGAGACACCAATATAGCTATAACTAATGTGTATCGGCGATAACCCCAAAGTCGTGAATAAAAAAGGCGACTCCACAATATAAGCAAAATAGGCAGCGTAAGAAAAACACGGAATAAGTGCATAAAAAATAAATTGTTTATTTCTGAAAACGCCTAAATATGCCTTCATCAATCCTACAGGAGAAAAATGCTGCCGTTTTTGAGGGGGTAGAGTTTCGCTTAGCACAAAACAACATAGCAAAATGGTCAAAAATATAAAAAAGCTTAAAAAGATAAAAGTTGCCTGCCAATGAAAAGCTTGTATCAAAAGTCCACCAATGAAAGGTGCAAGTGCTGGCGACATTCCAATAAAAGGGAAAACAATCAAATAAAGTTTTCCAGCCGCTTTTTTATCCAACAAATCATTGATAATTGCACGACTTAAGACAAGTCCCGCACAAGCACCAAGACCTTGCAAAAAACGTAACACAAGAAAAGCGTGAATATGAACCGTATAAATCACACCAAGTGTCGTAAATAACCACAAGAATAAGCCCAATAGAAGTGTTTTTTTACGCCCAAAATTATCACTCAGCGGCCCATAAATGAGCTGTCCAAGTGCCAATGCCAACAAAAAAACCGCCACTGCACTTTGAATTTGAGATTGTGTCACTTGATAATATTGACGCATATCGCCCAGTGCCGGTAAAAAAATATCGGTAGAAATCAAACCTCCCGTCGATAAACATACGATAAGTATAATGAATGGTAATGTATATTTATGTTTCATCAGGAAAGTCACATTTCTTAAATTTAAAAATATTTAAATTTTACGTTTATAGAAAAATAATAATTTATATTTATAAATATAAAGCTATTTTAACTTTATCCACAGCGAATAAAATAATCAATTTTCTTTATTCTTTTACTTTATTCGAGAATAATTCAGCTTGTTGAGACATAAATCCAGTGTATGATCCGCACGCACACACTCAACACGTAAATAACCACTTAGTTCTTCACTTTATAATTAATTTTAAAGCATAGCAAATCGCAATTTTAAAACTATACGCAAAAGAAGCTAAAAGATCAAAGCTCTCCTTCAGAGATATATTTCCCAATCCGAAATAGCGCATCTTGTTGTATTCATGTTGCCCTATCTTCATCAGCTTTTTTTCATTGATATCATCAACAAAAACGCTCCCAAACACTATCCCTCTCCATGATAACAACATCACTTTCCCGACAACATCTTTTATCAGAAGTGGTTTACAACGCTCAAAGAAAAAAGAAGCCACAAACTCCCTTTCCTCAAAACTCCCCACGCAAATATTATTGTAACAATACAGCATATAATAATGGCTCATGGAGAAGTCTTTATCAACACAAATAATTGAGCAAATAAACTTAATAGCCCACTAATATCATAAAGCAAATTGTGCTTCTATCTCGCTCTAAAATCTAAATTCATCTTGTCCATTTTGTTAGAATTTCATTCTACATAGCCAGCACAAAGTTTATTGCCTAAGCTATTGACAAACATGATATAATAAAAATTTGACGAATCATTCTGCATCTAATGTAGAAAGCAAGGAGAAGCTATTAATGAATATAACAGAACGAGCCACGTACCAATTACTTGGACCTATTAAAGTGGAAGGAAAGACATACACAGAAATCACCTTACGCCGCCCGAAATTTAAAGACTTAAAAGCAATACAGAGCAAAGAAGGTGACGAGCAATCAATTGAAATGATCGCATGTCTTTCAGGGTGGTCCTATAATGCCATCAGTAAACTTGGTGTTCGTGATTTTTTAAACATTAAAGACATTTACGGGCCTTTAATAAAAAAAGTATTAAAAAAACTTGATAAAATGAATACAATCATAAAAATCCCATCCCTAAAAATCCTATCCTTAGAAACTCAATTTTCTAAACATCTCAAAAACTTTATAAACAAAGTAAATGCACCCATAAAAAGCATAATGGATGAATGTATTTTAATCGACAGTAAACCCGAAAAATGCACAAGTAACCTTTACACACATACATTTGAAACAGAATCCATGACAACTGCAAATGCAAAAGTGAAAACCTGTAGCACCTATGAACCGATTACAGTTCATAATCCCTACGTCATAAAGGTGGAACGCATGACCTTTACAAAATGCACTTTCTTAATACAAGATGGTCCATCGAACCAAATTTATCTCTCAAATCAAAGTGCTCTTACATCGTATAAAAAAACTGCGGGCGAAACTAAAAAACAACCTTTGGAGAGAATCTCGAAACTTTTGGACATTGTCTCAAAACTTTTCAACTTTCCTCTCTGGTTTTGGGAGTTTTTACTCAAAGAACTTAGAAAAGTTTTCTAGCATTGTTTTGATATAGAGCAATAAGAGAAGGAAAAACAGCTTAGAACACTAATGTTTCTTCCTTCTCTTTTATCTCTCATAGCTTTTTGAATTGAATACTTTTGATATTTATTTTGAATAATTGAAGCATTCTTTTAATTATAAGTACAATATAAAAAATAAAATTTTAGAAGACGTGCTGTTTTTACAAAAAATGAATAATAAAATAAAGACTCCAGAATTTTACTTTTTACCTTCAAACACAATCAATGATGGAAAAGCGTTTACAAAGTTTTCCTCAGGCAGTATCCAGGACATTACTTGAAAGAAAAGCATTAAGAGAGCTTACTTTTAAGCTAAGGGGAAAAGATTAAACTTCACAACGACATTCAATCTTTTAAACATTGCAGTACAGAACGGGAAAAAAGAGCCATTCCCCCATAGACCGTTTATCCCCCCATCAACTAAAATTCTCGATAAACTGGTATTATCAGTTCTAGACTGGAGTCATATAAGAAGAATTTTAAGTAATGATCACCGTCTTGTTTTCGATGTTTTCTGTCCTTTTTAGCTGCTCTTTATCCCTTTTGGAACATAATTAGCAAAAAGGCATTGTATCTCCAGCATATTCAAGGAGATAAA
>NZ_JBHIMJ010000094.1:0-21543 GCF_042194035.1 Bartonella sp. OC16QHHD
ACTAATTGCATCAAGATTCCAAGCCATCACAAGGGTATCAGCCGGTGTTTTTGCTGAAGCTTGTTGTGCAACCATCGCCAAAGCTATAAAAGCAGAAACAAGAGAGCTGCTATTTTGTAATATTTTTTTCTTCAAGTTCATAGACTTTTCCTTTTAAAGTTTACTATATAAATTTCCCACACAACAAGCACATGCTTAATAATAAGGTTAGATGACCCATAAGCGCCTCAAACAAAGTATTATTAAAACCTTCAAACAACACCACTTACCAACCACGGACTTCTACCCACACCTATAAGCCAAGACAAACCAAAACATGCAACAACAAACACTCTGACATACAATGAATGCTCCCCCATAACAGAGCCTATTCATGATGTCATAACGCCTACAATTGAAGACTATAAAACCACTATTTTCTCTCTTTTGTCGGGTAAGCTTGTCTCTTCTTTCCTCTCGCCTTTTTATGCTATCAAAAGACTCTTCCTTGTTAGCTTAAGCGCCTTAATAACAAAGAGCTCTAATAACAATTTGACATTTTAACAAAACAGGAAAATTCACCCATCAACCGACATGACCTCCTCCCCCTACAAGAGGAATTTTGAATTTTTCCATAATCCTCTGCCAAATAACAGCTTTTAAATTATATTTTATTTCTAAATAAAAGGAGCATGGTCTCCCCCCGATATTCCTTTACGCACCCGCACATAACAAAACTTTTTTCCACATCGTATTTTTAATATCTTTGCTCCTTTAACAACACTCAATTCATTGCTTACATTTTTTCAGAAAAAAAAGAGCTTTTCAATGCACTAAGGTTGAAATATCTAAATATAATACCTATATAAGCATACCCTTATTAGAATAGATAGTCTTTTTTTAAGTAAACTGTCTTGAAATATTATTTCTATACACGACAATAATAAGTTCGTGACAAAATCTTCAATATACTAGAACTCTCACTCTGATAAGAAATGCTGAAACGTTATAAAATTTCTCTACAAATTCTCAGAGACGAAAGGATATCCCTTCATTTAATAAAAGAAGCGCCATGAAAATATCGCAAAAAATGCAATAAAACATGTGTATATTTCAAAAACCAGCACCGTTAACCAGACTAAGGTGATAAACTCAAAAAAGTAAGAAAAAATAAAAAAATGTTTTTCCTTTATGATAATAACATCGTTGTACTATGATAATACAATAAAAAACACGATCTTCGAAAGTATCTTAGAATGAAGCGAAAAAAAAATTTATTAAATTCTTTTCATGCGTTTCTTAGAGAAAAATTAAGCCGCGTTAGTCTAAAATTGCTTATTCTTTCATTCTTCATTGGCATCGTAATGAATTTTTTGGGATGGACACCTCGAAACCTCATACAAAAAATAGTAGATTTTTTTCAATCACTATGGGAAGCAGGATTTATAACGCTTACAAATTTCTTCCATATAACTATGACAGGAGCTATTGTTGTTGTACCTATTTTTCTTATCTTACGAATTTTTCATAAAAAATAAAAGCCTTAACATTTTCCTTGCGTTAATCTTTTCGAAAAATCAAACGACACAAAAATCCTGTAGTAATAGCAATAATCACTGCAACAATACCATATAAAAAACGATACTTGTGCGCTGCATAAAAAATTGTATAAGTGATATGTGCTTTAACAATTTCAAGAGTCGTTGTAGCACTATCAATAAACTGTCCATCACGAAAAAGATAAGCACGAACTTTATAATGTCCAACTGGGATATTTGCTGGCAAACGAAAATGTGCTGTGAAAAGTGTGTCAGAACCAAAACGAACCCCACCCACTTCCTCATAATAAAGGCTTTTAGCTTTTTGCAATTTTATAAGTTCATCGCGAAAGGTTTGTATTTTTTTCTGATCTTGTTCATCCGTCTGCAATGGCAAATAGAGTAATCCTAACCCTAAGCGTTTATAATCTTCAATGCTTGTAATATCGCCAATTTCACGTGTTGTGACCATAGAGTAAAAAAGAGGAACCTTTTTAAAAATAAGAGAATCTGTATTGACCCATACACCGGCATTGCGTTTTTTTTCTCGCATCACCATTGTCCGATCTTGTCCCTCCAAGCTTACAACAATATCGTAACGGTTCTGTCGAGAATATAATGGATCAATATTTTCCAAAACACCAGCAATATAAAGATCACGACCAGCAAAATTTGCATCCACAGTAATCGTATTCGTTGTTACAATAATTTGGACAGTTTCGTGGTCAACTTGATCAATGAATGTAGCTGGCGTCCCAACATGTGAGCATGTAGAAAAAGAAATAAAACAAAAGCAACCTGCAATGATGTATAAAGAAAACAATCTACCCATTTTTATCTCATAAGAATATCCAGAGAGAAAAGATTATCAGGGCGTATAAATAATTGAAAAGCAAGACGCATACACACAATCAACACTAAAAATGCAAGCGCCATACGCAATTGTTCAGCCTTTAACTTCCGTCCAACCCGTGTTCCATATTGCGCACCAATACTTCCTCCAAGCATTAACAAAAAAGCCAAGACAATATCAACGGACTGATTAGTCATACTTTGCAAAACTGTCGTGAAAGAAGACACAAATGTAATCTGAAAAAGTGAAGTCCCAATCACCACACTGGTTGGAACACGCAGAAGATAAATCAATGCTGGTATCATAAAGAACCCCCCACCAATTCCCATAATAGAAGACAACAACCCCACAATGAGACCAATCCCTAAAACTGGAATAATGCTAACATATATCATAGATGTCCGAAAACGCATTTTTAAGGGTAAGCGATGAATCCAGTTATGTCGACCAGCAAGACGAATATTGGCTTTTCCTGCCTTACGCTTGCGCATCATATCATACCAACTTTCAACGATCATCAAGCTTCCTACACTTCCAAGAAGAATCACATAAAGAAGCGAAATCATTAAGTCTAATTGACCTAACTTTTTCAAAACAGAGAAAACCTGAATCCCGATTAAAGAACCAATCCCTCCTCCAAGCGCCAAAAGAATACCAAGTTTAATATCGAGCGTACGTCTTCTAAAATGTGTAATTGCTCCTGTTACAGATGACGCAATCATCTGGTTGGCACCTGTTCCAACAGCAATAGCAGGAGGAATATTATAAAAAATCAATAACGGCGTGATGAGAAACCCACCACCGATTCCAAAAAGGCCTGAAAAAAAACCAGCAACGACTCCCATACCAATCAAGATCAGCATATTGAGTGACATTTCAGCAATTGGTAAATAAATACTCACTTACAGAACCTTCAAGATAATTTGAGGTTTTTTTAACAATTAGAGAATCCTTCTCCAATTATCCTCTTTTCCAATAATCTCTGTTGCGTGTTTAAAGGATAATTTTAGTTTCTATAGCTTCCGCACAAACACGAATGCGCAATACATTTCACATATATTAACATCAACATCATAAAAATTAAAAAAAACGAGCTCCTTTTAAAAAGCTATAAAAACATAACGTTATCGCTACCACAAATGCAACGGTTAAAAAACAAAGAATACCTTTTTTTACCAAATAAGATAAAAACGAGACATGTTCCCGAGACTGCATCCTTAAAGAAGAAAAATCATTCTCAATACAATGATTAGATGCCTGAGCACCCATCATCCCCTTTTCTTCTATCACAGCATGCTTCCCTACTCCCTCAGCCTTTTTAAAAGAAGATTTCAGAGCATCACTGGGCAAAGGGCTTCTATTTTCTTGCTGCAACGTATTTTCAACATTTGTTTGGAGTGAAATTATGCTGTTTTCTTTCGAAAAATTTTGCACCTTTTGAAGTAATAAGTGTTCTTGATTTCCCTCACATTCCATGTGAGCAAGTTTTTGTACAACAGAATCAGGTGATTTTGAACGAGACACCCGTCGTGTTACCGCTGCTTCTTCTAAGCTTTTTTTTTCACTCTGCAAACTTTGAACAATTGTTTTAATCTGCTCTAAAAACTGGAAAAGCTTTTTTTCTCTTTGACGACGTATATAATGTTCAGCCAAAATGGCCCGACTAATATCATCTAAGTAAGATTTAAAATGCTCTTCTACAGAACTCTGCTGCATTAAAGAACGGGGCGAATGCTTCATTTGCATTTGCGCATAAACGGTGCGTAATTTTTGAGCAATATCCGACATCGTTACTTCTACAGAAGTATCTATTCTCTCTTTCTGTTCAACAAAAGAAAAGACTTTATCGTTCCTAACCTGTTTGGTCGCCTGGTCGATCGTATGACCCTTCGTATTCACAAACGCCTACCCCTCATTAACCTTTTTGAAAAGAATCGCAACAAATGATGAGAAAGTGTGCTCTATTTTAGTAAATAGAGCTTTAAGAACTCCCAAAAACTTTTGTATTAGAAATATTTTCCCCAATTTTTATCCAAAATATTTGAAAGAAAGATCTTTGATTTTTCTGTCTTCAAGATTTGAAGAGCAAAATCATTCCCCCCATTTTTATCTTTTTCACTTAATTTTTCATTGCATAAAGGACCTATTGCACCATCATAAACAAAGCATAAGAAGCTAAAAAAGAATATTCTCACAAGACAGATTGATTTTTTTACTTTTTATTCAAGCAAATAAGGCAATTATGGCAATGCAAAAATATGAAGATTGAAAATGACGACGAGAAAGTACAAGTAAACATAAAAAAGCTTATACGAAAGAGAACACAAGTTATAAATTGAGACTTCATTCTAAACAATTTGGTTTCTTATGAGTATTGCTATAAACTTGTAACATACAAACAAAGAGGATCATTATGAAGACAATTGTCGCTGTCAAACGTGTTGTTGATTATAACATCAAGATACGCGTCAAACCCGATAGTACAGGCGTTGATCTGTCTCACGTAAAAATGTCTATGAATCCTTTTGATGAGATAGCCGTGGAGGAGGCCGTTCGCCAAAAAGAATCCGGTAAAATTTCAGAAGTTCTTCTTGTTTCAATTGGCCCAGAAGCAGCTCAAGAAACTCTACGAACAGGACTTGCAATGGGAGCTGATCGCGCACTTCTTGTCACAACGGATCAAACACTTGAACCCTTAGCAATTGCTAAGATTCTCAAAACCATTGTTGATGAAGAAAAACCCGACATGGTCTTTTTAGGAAAACAAGCAATTGATGACGATAACAACCAAACAGGACAAATGCTCGCTGCTCTTCTTGGGTGGGGACAAGCAACTTTTGCCTCACATCTTAACATAGAAAATGGGCATGCTACAGTTACTCGTGAAGTTGATAATGGAACACAAACCCTTTGTCTTCCCCTTCCCATGGTTATGACCGCCGATCTACGGCTCAATGAACCGCGTTACACCTCTCTCCCCAATATCATGAAAGCAAAAAAGAAAATTATTGAACAAAAATCTCTTACTGATCTTGGCGTCGATACGAAAGCACGCTTAACAATTTTAAGCGTTGAAGAGCCAAAACCCCGTCAATCCGGTATAAAAGTGGCAAATGTAGTAGAACTTGTCAGAGCCTTAAAACAGAAGAACTGCATTTAATATTCTCACCACTAGAGTAAAAGCAACACTCACATAAAAGGGCAAAAACTTATGGCAATTCTTTTATTGGCCGATCATAATACAGAAGAAACAGCAAAAGTACTCACCGCTGCACGCGTACTCAGTAATGATATCGATATTCTGGTTTGCGGAGAAAAAATTCAAACGATAGCGGAAAATAGTGCTAAACTTAATGGTGTGCGGCAAGTTCTTATTGCAAAAGCAGACTATTTAGCCCATCAACTTGCCGAGCCTATGGCAGATACAATTCTCATGTTAGCAAAGGATTATGATGTGATCATGGCAGCATCCAGCAGTACTGGGAAAAATGTGATGCCGCGCGTAGCAGCTCTTCTTGATCTTATGCAAATTTCAGATATTACCGCCATTCTTTCACCCAATACCTTCAAACGACCAATTTATGCAGGCAATGCATTTGAAACTGTACGCACCAATGATTATAAAAAGATTATAACAGTTCGCACCGCTTCTTTCACCCCAACGCCTTCCCAAAATAATTCTGCTCCCATTAAAACAATAACACCAGCTCCCAATCCAAATCTTTCTTCTTTCGTAAAAGCAGAGACAAACAAAAGTGATCGTCCTGATCTCACCTCAGCACGTGTTATTATATCAGGCGGGCGTGGTCTTGGTTCTCAAGAGAAATTTATGTCCCTGCTTCTTCCTCTTGCAAACAAATTAAATGCTGCTTTAGGTGCCAGCCGCGCAGCAGTGGATGCAGGCTATGCTCCCAATGATTGGCAAATTGGACAAACAGGAAAAGTCGTTGCCCCTGAACTCTATATCGCCGTTGGCATTTCCGGTGCAATCCAGCATTTAGCCGGTATAATGGATGCACAAATTATTGTTGCCATTAATAAAGATGAAGAAGCTCCCATCATGCAAATTGCCGATTACACCCTTGTAGGTGATCTCCACCAAATTATTCCAGAATTGGAGAAAGCTTTATAAGCCATGAAAGCACCTCTGCATGACCAACGTGAAAGTATGGAGTTTGACATAGTCATTGTCGGAGCAGGACCTGCAGGGCTTTCTGCCGCAATTCGTTTTAAACAAATTAATCCTGAGCTTTCTGTCACAATTGTTGAAAAAGGGACCGAAGTTGGTGCACATATTCTCTCTGGCGCAGTTGTTGACCCCATTGGTATCGATACACTCTTACCAGAATGGCGAAATGACAATGATCATCCCTTGACGACTCCTGTTACCCGTGACCAGTTTTTTTTCTAAAGCCTCAAAAGGCTACAATATTTCCTAATATTCTGCATCCCAAAATCTTATCAAATGACGGGTGTTATATCGTTTCGCTTGGAAACGTTTGCCGCTGGTTAAGCAAAAAAGCTGAAGCATTGGGTGTTGAAATCTATCCTGGTTTCGCAGCAACAGAACCCATCATCCAAAAAGATAACGGAGCTATTATTGGTGTTCTCACCGGAGATATGGGGCTTAACAAAGATGGAACTCCTGGAAAAAATTATATGCCTGGTATGGCTTTATTGGCAAAATATACTTTAATTGCGGAAGGAGCACGCGGCTCAATTGCAAAACAACTGATACAACATTTCAACCTTAGCAAAAATCGTGAACCACAAAAATTTGGTCTTGGTCTCAAAGAGCTCTGGGAAATTGATCCCAACAAACACCAACGCGGTTTAGTGCAACATTTCACGGGTTGGCCCTTAGACAATAATACCGGTGGCGGTGGCTTTATTTATCACCAAGAAAACAATATCATTTCTGTCGGTTTTGTTGTGCACTTAGATTACAAAAATCCTTATCTTTCTCCCTTTGAAGAATTTCAACGTTTTAAAACACATCCAAAACTCTATAAAATCTTTAAAGGTGCAAAGCGTCTTTCCTATGGTGCACGTGTTATCAGCGAAGGAGGTTGGCAATCTGTACCAAAACTCACCTTTCCTGGTGGGGCGCTTATTGGCTGCTCTGCTGGATTTGTGAATGTTCCTCGTATCAAAGGATCACACAATGCCATCTTATCTGGCATATTAGCTGCCGATAAAATCGCTACCGCTCTTGCACAAGGGCGTGCCCATGATGAGGTTAAAGAAATCGAAGAACAATGGCGAAAAGGGCTCATTGGCAAAGATCTTTATAAAGTGCGAAATGCCAAACCGCTCTGGGCAAAATATGGGACAAAATATGGAATTAAACTTGCCGGTTTTGATATGTGGTGGCAACAACTGTTCGGATTTTCCTTATTTAAAACACTCTCCCATGGAAAGGAAGATTATGCATGCCTTGAACCAGCAGAAAAATTTCAACCCATTGCTTACCCAAAACCAGATGGCGTTATAACCTTTGATCGCCTTTCAAGTGTTGCCCTTTCCAATACTCATCATGAAGAAAATCAACCTTGCCATTTAAAAATAGCCTCATTAAAAAAGCAAAAGGACTCTGAATATGCAATCTACGGAGGACCTTCCACAAACTATTGCCCCGCCGCTGTCTACGAGTGGCTAGAGTATAATGATCATCTGACTTATGTGATCAACGCTTCAAATTGTATACATTGTAAAACGTGTGACATCAAAGACCCAAACCAAAATATCACTTGGATCTGTCCGCAAGGCAATGAGGGCCCCTTCTATCCCAATATGTAATTTTCCAATGTATAATCATTGTTCATTCTCCTAAAATTGAAATATACAAAACGCAATGGATAAAAATATTTCCCTCAGATCAGAAATCTATCAATTACCTTCCTGCATACGTTCTTTCACAATGTAAAAAGAACTCTATTCTCATATAAAATACTCTCCCTACCGCATGACTTTTTTCAATAGAAAAACATAACATATTTTTATCAAAATTTTTTTATTTAAATGACAAAACAATAATGAATATATTCATGACAATTCTGCGATAAAGGAACAGCCGCGGTTCTCGAAAACCTGAAGGAAAATAAGCCTGTTCTACTTTACCCCCTCTCCCATATGATCCAAAATGCTTTTAGCCCTCTCATAAGAAACATCAATCGTTTTAACTAGCCAAGAGCAAAACCTACGGAGGTACAATTCAAGTTTATTTTTTCTCCTACACTTGTCAAGTAATGCTCACTCAAGAAAAACCACGAATGAATGTAGAAAAAACATTGTGAGATAAAGAGATAAAGAGCATGCTTGTTCAAGCCCTTTATAATGTTTCTACTGATAATGACACGAAAAAATCTTTAATCTCACATTAACCTTTTATTTTTGCATCAAGGATAATCGCCTTGCATCTAACCTTTACCAATATACTGTAATGAATGTGTACAAATACCGTAAGAATAAGCAGATGCCAAGCCATGGAGACTATCGCTATTAGCAAAACACCTGATAAAAAACAAAATAGCTTTCATGACCACTCTATGACGCGTTTTATAGAGTTGTTTTTTTATAAAGCTTGTGCTTTCGCTATTGCTTGTAAATCAACATCCAAATTGAACACAAGTGGTATATTTAAAAGAAAGATTAAGGTGAATGAAAGCTCTGCACGCCGTTCCAGCTCTTGTAGCTAGAGCAAAAATATTGCATATTCTATTTGAGTAATCTCTGAAACGAAAATACAGCTTCATTTAGCAAGAATATGAAATCTGAAAGGAAAAAAAACTATTTTTCTCTTTACTATCATCTGTCCATTCGGTTTTAAAACTTTCAAAAGCATCACAATATCCTCTAAAAAGAAGAGATAACGTATTGTCCCCGCTTTTATTACTTACGTTTTTTTATGGGAGCATATCCTTCAGAAAAAATAAGGTATCCAAAATTAAAGCAAACTTGTGTTGTTCAGTCATGGGCTTATTTTTAAGAATAGCTCTCAACACATATCAAACAATTATTTCGCGACACTATCCGAAAAAGGTATAACGCACTCCTGTGAACGAACAGTTCCATATTTACGAAATAAAAAGTACAAGCTAATAGCATCATTTTCTCTGCGATCCCCAATGATGCGATAATCTTTGCTTTGAGAAGGTTTCAAGATGCACGAAAATGATTTTGATTAATTGACTATAAGAAGAACTAAGATAATTTTACGATATTTAAAGCTCCTAATCAATAAGCAAAATAATAAATTCTCCATTATAAATCAAATCTTTAAGATAAAATTTAGCCTTAAACTTTTCTAAGGTACTCATTATACTGTATACTGTTAAAGCTGTAGAGAATATGAAAAAATAAAGTATTTTTCTGATAAGAGCTTATATTTGATTAATAACAATACAGTCAGCTGCCAGTTAACTGTATGTGTTTCAAAAGGAGTTATTTACATTTGCTCAGAAAAATATTTTGGATATCAATAGAATATTTGAAAAATCGGCGTTATGGAAATAATCTAAAAAGCTTAGCTTTTAAAAGAGCACAAACAAGCATGAGATGATAACATGCACAAAATTGTTTTTTGGTTCTCGAAGGAAAAACTTTATAGAAAATCATGGGGCTGATAGAATATTGGTTACATTTGGAATTTGTTTTACTGGAAAAAATAACGCGGATCAAAATAGATAATAATGTTAAATTAAGACGTTAAATATGAAATTATCTTATTGTAGTGTAATCGATTATTCGAGTAAGGTAAGCCTTTGTAATGATAAAAAATGTGCTGGTAAAAAATGAGCCAAAATGGCTTATGAGTATGGATAAAAATCTTGTGGTGAGGAGAGTTTAATGAAAAGAAAAGAGCATGTGTGAAAAAGCATATTTTATAGGTGCGCATGCTTATTCTGCACCCGTTATAGAATCAGGGCTTTATCTTGTGGCAACACCTATCGGAAATCTTGCAGATATTACGCTTCGTGCTTTGCAAGTACTTGCAGGAATTGATATTTTAGCGTGTGAGGATACGCGAGTAACACGTGTTTTGTTGGAACGTTACGGTATTCAAAAAAAACCTTTTCTCTATCATGAATATAATGCGCAAAAAGCGGGTCCGAAGCTCTTAGCGGCTTTAGCAGAAAACAAAACAGTAGCACTTGTTTCAGATGCCGGAACACCACTTATTTCTGATCCTGGATTTCGATTGGTGGAAGAGTCCCGTAAAGCTGGTCATAAAATTATTCCTATTCCTGGAGCATCCGCTCTTTTAGCCGCTCTTATACCGACAGGGCTTCCTACTGATAGCTTTTTTTTTGCAGGTTTTTTGAGTGCACGAAAGCTACAGCGCCGAAAACGGTTGGAACAATTAAAAGAGATTCCAGCAACTTTGATTTTTTATGAATCACCGCATCGTCTTGTTGAAACTTTACAGGATATGGTCACTCTTTTTTCGGCTGATCGACCTGCTGCCATTTGTCGTGAATTAACAAAAAAGTTTGAAACAGTAGATGTTTCCAATTTGGGAAATTTGTTAGAAAATTACAGAAAACAAGCACATATTCGTGGGGAAATTGTTGTCCTTGTTGGAGAATCATCTTCTTCTTTAAATGTGATAAGTGATCAAGAAATTGATGAAATGCTATTAGAACGCGCACGGACACATTCTGCTGCTCAAGCGGCAGCTTTTGTTGCAAAAAAAACCGGTTTTAAAAAGCAGGAACTTTTTCAGCGATTAATCTTTTTAAAAAATGCGTAAAATGATACAAAAAAAACGCAGACAAAAGTCTTTTTATCGAGGGGTTCGTGCAGAAAAATTGGCAGCTTGGTGGCTACGTTGCAAAGGGTTTCACATTGCCGAAAGGCGTTTTAAAACAAAATGTGGAGAAATTGATTTAATTGCACGACGCGGAAATCTTGTGTTAATCGTTGAAGTTAAAGCACGTTCAACGTTGGCTGAAGCAATGGAAGCGGTTTCCCGAATGAATGAAAAGCGAATTGAGGCAGCTGCCGATATTTGGCTCGCACGGCAAAAAGATTATGCCCTTTTGTCTGTACGCTTTGATTTAATTGCAATTTTACCTTGGCGTTGGCCACAGCATATCCCTGCATTTTTTACATCTGATCAATAAACGGCACCCCCCGTTTTAACCATATTCAATAAAAAACATTTCGTTTTTATGTGCATATGCGTTAAAAAGTGTGTAATAATTAAGCGCTATAAGGAGCGAAATATGGATGATTATGAAAAGTTTGCAACAGGTTTGCTCATTGTTTTTGGAGCGCTAATTATTGGTGGCTTAATGGCAATGCATATTGTGCTTATGAATAAACCGGGGTTTTTATTTGCATTAGCCGCAGCTGTTGTTGGTTGGTTTTCTGCTTTTGCCGTTCTCTTTGACAAGCCTAAAATCTATTTGGGCTTGATTATTTTTGCTATGTTATGTGTTGCTTCTTCAATTAGCGTTTATGTTAGTTAAAACACCTGAAATGTTGATTGAAATTCCTTTTAAAATATGAAACTGAGAAATAGATAATGAGACTTGGCTTTTTGGGAACGGGTACAATCAGTGCTTCAATGGTGAATGGCTTAATGAAAAGCAACTTTGATGTTTCTTCCATTATTGTTTCGCCTCGCAATGCACAAACAGCAAAGCGCCTTTCACGCACTTATGATAAAGTTATGATTGCTGAAAATAACCAAGCGTTGCTCGATGTTAGTGATTGTGTTTTTCTTTGCTTGCCCAACCAAATTGCAGAAGACGTTTTGTGCTCTCTTCGTTTTCGTCCAGAACAGCTGGTTATTTCCGTACTTGCTATGGCAAAAGCAGCAGAAATAGAAGAGTGGATTAATCATAAAGTTTATCGTGCTGTTCCATTACCTTTTGTTGCAGAATGCAAAAATTTGACACCAATCTATCCCAATCATCCCTTTTTACGCACTTTATTTGATGCATTGGGGGGCACATTGGTGCTGGATAAGGAAGAGCAGTTTAATCTTTTTATGACAGCTGGTTCACTTATGGGAGTATATTTTAATTTTATAGAAACTGCCCATCAATGGTTTATAACACAAGGGTTAAAAAAACAGCAATCAGCAGAATTCCTTACCATGATGTTTGGAAATCTTACAGATGAAATGCGTAAAACTATAGCAACGGATCGTTCTGTATCTCTCGATTTTGCACTGCTTGAAAAAGAGTTTTCAACAAAGGGTGGAACAAATGAATTTTTGTCAAATTACTTTTCTCATCAAGGGGGAAGGAATGCTTTAACAACAGCTCTTGAGGCTACTTTGCAAAAAATGAATGCTTCTAAAAAGAAATGTTGAGATTTATATCAAGAAAACTCGTATCAAAAAATGATTTTTAAAATATTTTTTACAACCTTTTACAATTTTTCTAAAATATTTTTATTTTCGGTCTTCTTCTTTTTGCCTCAAGTCCAATATTTTTTTCTACCTCATGGCTCTATCTCTTCTAATTTGGGTCCCCTTCAGGTTACCCAAACGTATGAATAATTTTTTGTTTATTTAACCTATATACTCCACTCACACATTAAAACTTCCCCTTACAAAGAAGCAACTATTTTTACGTCTTCCATAATTGTGTTTTAATAAACTCTCTTAAACAAACATCCATTTAAAAAAGTTGATTTTTTATTTGATCAACAATTTTACGATACAGTTTAGTATGCTCTTCACTAGGCTTAGCAACAAAAATAGGGATCCCCTCATCTGAAGAAAATCGTAAAGCTGCATCAAGCGGTATTTCCGCTAAGAAAGGGACTTCTCGACGTTCCGCTTCTGCCCGTGCACCACCATAGCCAAAAATATCATAGCGTTTTCCCGTATCAGGAGCGATAAAATAACTCATATTCTCAATGATTCCTAAAATAGGAACATTGACTTTCATGAACATTTCTATTGCTTTACGCGCATCCACTAAAGCAAGGTCTTGGGGCGTAGAGACAACCAACGCACCTGTTAATTGTACCTGTTGTGCAAGCGTTAGTTGTGCATCCCCTGTACCGGGCGGCATATCAACGACTAAAACGTCCAGAGGTCCCCATAAAACGTCTCGTAACAATTGCGTTACCGCTGCCATAACCATAGGACCACGCCATACTACCGGCTTTTCTTCCTCAACCAAAAATCCCATCGACATCAATTTAAGTCCGAATTTTTCAAGAGGTTGAATTTTTTTTTCTCCAATGAGCTGTGGTTTTTGATTAACAAGTCCTGTCAAACGCGGCAAAGATGGACCATAAATATCAGCATCCATCACCCCCGTCTTGAAACCAGAATCTTGTAAAGCTAAGGCGATATTTATTGCCATCGTCGATTTTCCGACCCCTCCTTTTCCAGAAGCAACAGCAATCACATGCTGCACACCTTCTATGGGCATTTTGATCGGTAAGAGATTTGCTCTCCGTCTAGGTGCTGCCTTTGTTGTTTTTTCTGCTGTAAGTGTGACAACAACAGATTCCACTCCCTCCAAAGCACATACCATCTTTTCAGCAGAACGACGCAATGATTCCCATTCTTGCACACCTCCATCAGGAACTGTAATGGAAAAAAAAACCTTACCATCAGCAATCAATATTTCTGAAAGAAGCCCCAACGACACAATATCACTTTCAAGATCTGGTCCTTTGATTTTACGTAATACGTTGCGGACAGCCTCACTTGTAATAGAATCCACGTTCTTTCCTCTCTATAAAAATACCAGCAAATATAAGCATAAGAACGAAAAATACTTACAGGTTCATCACCTGATAATTTTCTACTTTACTCAAAATTATAAAGTATAAATTACTTATATCTTTTCTCTTTAAAAATATGAAACCATCCTTAAATAAAGAATCTCAAACATAAAATCTGCTATAAAATCCTATCAATCGTGTTTGTCTACAACCACTTTAATGAATGTTCTGATAAAAATTTTGTAAAAACAAAAACTGAAAAAATTTTTTAATATTAAAGGATACTTTAAATTGAGTATACAATAATCAGTCATACTTTCTTTAATTCTTTAACGCCCTAGTCATTTATTTTCTATAGACTCAATCGTTATTTCTGACACTCTTACAGTATCGTAAAAAAAGTATCACAGACAATTATAAGGTGTTTTGTATTCTTTCAAGAGCCAGAAAAACAATCTAAGATTGACTTTTTTTATATTTTTCCTTATGGGTTAACAGCCGTATGATATGATAAAATCGTTCATCTCGCGCATAACTGCTCATAAAACGAAGATTAAGAAGGGCCGCACTCCGCGGTATTTAAATAAATGAAACGTACTTACCAACCCTCTAAACTTGTCCGTAAACGCCGCCATGGGTTTCGTGCACGCATGGCTACAGCTGGAGGACGTAAAGTTATTGCTGCAAGACGTGCTCGTGGACGTAAGCGGCTCTCTGCTTAACCATTTAAATTTTCACAACCGTTGAGGATTGCTCACCATTTCTTCGTTGTGAAACTTTTGTTATGAACCTCTAATGCCTGCTTGCAGGCATTTAGTGAAATTGCGAAATGTTCTTTTATGAAGAAAAAACATCCCTGTCGTATTCGCAAAAGAGCAGACTTTTTGGCTGTCCGTACAGGAGAAAAGCGGCGTGGTCCTTTATTTTTGCTCGAAGTTAAATCTCGTGAACAAACAACAGAAAGAAAAGATTCTCTTGTTGCACGTGTAGGCTTCACTGTTACTCGTAAAAACGGTAATGCTGTGAAACGTAATCGTATCAAAAGGCGCTTGCGTGAAGCCGTAAGAGTTGGTGTAACAAACCACATGGAAGCAGGAACAGACTATGTCATTGTAGCATATCGTGATGCGTTACATGCGCCTTTTACATCCTTAATTAGTGAATTAAATCGGCGAATAAAACCAAAAATAAAACATCAGCAACAACAACAAGGGTGTACGGATGGAATATAACCGCAATTTCTTTATCGCTATTGGCTTATCTTTCGTAGTGCTCATCGCATGGCAATTTCTTCATGTTGCTCCCAAACAAGCAAAGTTACAAAAACAACAAGTCATCGCACAGCAATTGTCAAAACAACAATCAACCCTTTCTACTACCACGACGAATTTTTCTGACGATACCTCAACGCATCAAGCAACATCTATCATCGAACAGCCAATGACACCTGAAATCCGGAAAGCTGTATTGGCCAAAACAAAGCGTATTGCGATCAAAACCAATGAACTGGAAGGCTCTATTAATCTTGTTGGTGCACAATTTGATGATCTTCACCTCAAAAAATATCGTTTAACAGTCGATAAAAAATCACCGGAAATCGATTTGCTGAATCCTAAGGGTTTCAAAACGACTTACCTTGCTGAATTTGGTTTTGCAAGTGCATCTTTACCAGCAAAAGCTTTGCCACAATCGGATACACAATGGCAAATAGAGGGAAACAATACAATCCTGACTCCTTCAACACCCATCACTTTAATTTATAATAATGGACAAGGACAGATCTTCCGGCGTATTCTTTCTGTTGATGATCATTTCATGTTTACCATTGAAGATTCTATCAGCAATGAAAGTGATCAACCAATATATCTCTCATCCTATGCCCGCGTTGCACGTGCAGCACCACCAGAACATACAAATGCAACCTATTTACTTCATGAAGGTATGATAGGTATTGCAGGAGATTCGCTCAAAACTGAAAAATATAAAACCTTAGCAGAGCTTGACCCGAATCCTGATAATGGGCAGAAAAGTATGACTTTCTCCAAAGTAACAGGAGGTTGGATTGGTATTACCGATAAATATTGGGCTGTAGCAGTTATTCCCCCGCAAAATAAAGAATATACAAGCCGTTTTATTTATTTTGATCGTTTGCAAACGCATTATCAGTCTGACTTGCTAGGATCGCTTTTAACGATTGCTCCAAATGAAACAAAAACTATTACAAATCGGCTTTTTGCTGGTGCAAAACAAGTTGAAATTATTAATAACTATCAAAATGATCTAAAAATCAAAAAGTTTGCTCTTTTAATTGACTGGGGTTGGTTTGATTTCATCACCAAACCAATGTTTTCTCTCATTGATGTTCTTTATAAACAAACAGGAAATTTTGGTATCGCCATCCTTCTTGTCACGGTGCTCTTAAAAACTCTTCTTTTTCCTCTAGCCAATAAATCTTATAAATCTATGGCACGCATGAAGCTTTTACAACCGCGGTTGCTAGAAATAAAAGAAAAATATCCCGATGATAGAACCAAGCAACAACAAGCAATAATAGAACTATATAAAACCGAAAAAATTAATCCCCTTGCTGGTTGTTGGCCAATGTTGGTTCAATTCCCAATATTCTTTGCTCTTTATAAAGTTCTCTATATCACCATTGAAATGCGCCATGCCCCTTTTTTTGGCTGGATTAAAGATTTAGCGGCACCAGATCCAACTTCTCTTTTTAACTTGTTTGGTCTCTTGCCATATACAACGCCAACATTTCTTCTGATTGGTGCATGGCCTTTGATTATGGGAATAACGATGTTTTTACAAATGCGTATGAATCCTGCTCCTCAAGACCAAACCCAAGCGATGATATTCACATGGATGCCTGTTGTCTTTACTTTTATGCTCGCCTCTTTCCCTGTTGGTCTCGTCATCTATTGGGCATGGAATAATATATTATCAATTATTCAGCAAGGTATCATGATGAAGCGCCAAGGAGTTAAAATTGAGCTTTTTGATAATCTGAAAGCCATCTGGAGAAGATCACCCAAAAAAGAAGTGCATGAATGACAAGAGATTCTTCCCTTTCTGGAATTTTTTCTCGTAATTGGATTTTTATTCGTGGTGTACCAGCAATACGCTTTCTCCCCCCCGAAGGACCACCAGAAATTGCATTTGCAGGACGTTCCAACGTTGGAAAATCATCTTTAATCAACGCACTCGTCCAACAAAAAAGCTTAGCACGTACCTCAAATACACCAGGACGGACTCAAGAGCTTAATTATTTTGTCCCCGATGGATTCAGTGGGCAACTAGGAGACCTTCCCCCTCTAGCATTAGTAGATATGCCTGGTTATGGTTTTGCTGCTGCTCCTAAAAATCTTGTTGATGCGTGGACAAATTTGATTTTTAGCTATTTACGGGGGCGCACAACGTTAAAACGTGTATATATCTTGATTGATTCACGGCACGGAATTAAAAATAATGATGAAGATGTTCTTGCTCTCCTTGATAAAGCAGCTGTTTCTTATCACATTGTTTTGACAAAAAGCGATAAAATCAAATCAAATGCCTTGGAAAAATTAATTATGAGCACACAAACAAAGCTTCTTAAACGCCCAGCAGCTTATCCTGAGCTTCTTGTAACCTCTTCAGAAAAAGCTATCGGTTTAGAAGAATTACGTGCTGCCATTTTGCAAACCATCGCATAAGAGAACAATTCCTAGTCATTAACAATTTATTAATTATAATTACTAGCAGCTACTAATGATCTTGTACTTCTAGTCAAGCATCTTTATAAAAATGATTACTTGAAAGAATTCTCTTCAACTCTATTTGATAGTGTAAATTATGCTGACACTTTTTCACTCTCCCCTATCCGCTGCCTCGCGCTTCATACGCCTCATTCTTGGGGAATATGGTGTAACTACTCAACTGATTGAAGAATATGAATGGGCAAGAAGACACGAATTTCTAGCCCTCAATCCCGCTGGTCATGTTCCTGTTTTTCTCGATGAACACGAGGTTCCATTATCAGGTCCTCTTGTTATCTGCGAATATTTAGACGAAACACATGGAAGTTTACGACAAGAAAATAAGCTCTTTCCGGAAAATCCTTTAGATCGTGCGGAAGTACGCCGTCTCAATGACTGGTTCTTAAATAAATTCGAAAATGAAGCAACGCGCCATATCGTACGAGAACGAATCCATAAACGTGAAATGCCACTTGCCATTGGCGGTGGTGCTCCTAATTCACAAATTTTACGCAATGCACGTGCCAATATTTTACCACATATGAACTATCTCAATTGGCTCTGCGCCTCTCGCGATAGCTTAGTCGGTTCTGCCTTGTCCTATGCAGATCTAGCAGCAGCAGCCTCTATTTCTGTGCTTGACTTTCTAGGGGAAATTGACTGGGAACAATTTCCTGCTGCCAAAGACTGGTATATGAGAATTAAATCACGCCCTTCTTTTCGTTCTCTTTTAACAGATCGCGTCCGCGGAATTGTTGCAAGTGCTCACTATGCAGATCTTGATTTCTAGCCTTCTCTCACAAACAAAAATAAAAGTGATATTCTATCTAAAGGATATTTATAGGTTTATGAATTTTTATGCATGCGTATAAACAATATAATAATACATTGATTTATGATCGCATTAAACAGAGAATAAAACCCATTATAATTGAATCACAAAAATCACTTTCTTATCGTGTCACAAAAAAGATCAGCACAGGGATAAAAAATACTTAAGAAAGGATTTTAAAGACTCTCTTTAAATACAAGAACTGTAGCATCATTGGAAGCTAGGCAAATAAAATAACAATACTTAACGCATGTTATACTCCATTCTTCCCAATATATGAAAAAACGCATTGCATAATATATATCCTATTTTCTCTATAATAAACAAAGCCTCATCATGCGTTTTTACAACATAACAATTTTTTCAACTGACTTTCCTAAAAGATGAAGAATCCGCCCAACTCTCGTGTGTAAACAATCCAACTTCTTGTTAGCCCCTTTTTTTACTCCTTTTTACGTGATTTTATTTATGTATAACATATTGATATACAATGATAAATAATCGTTTTCTTATGCGTCACAAATGGAATTGATGAGTGAAAATGACTAAGTGCCAAGAATTGTTAAAACATTAAAGGCTAACAAAACGTATGATAATGCTGATTTGCTCTATTCATGAAGCATAAAGATAGTGGCGCAAAATAGATTTTATATTATTCATGGATACTCTCTCGTGATACCACTCACGAGCACTATCATAAAATAAGTTTAGAAGAATTGATAAATATATTTCTTTAAGAAAAGCGCATGAATTGACAATATAGGTCTATTTTGTTTGGAAGATCTTATTTTGCATGAAGAACGCTCCCCTTTAAAGAACGAAAGAAACAAAAGCGTAAAGTAATACACAATCTTCATTAGGTTTCATAAGCAAACCTTACTTAAGAATATTCATCACACACTCTAACGAAAAACATCTCTATTTAAATTTGTAGATCTTATATCACTTGCTCTAAACGACAGTGTTTTACAGCACAACAAGATAAATTAAAGCAGGAAAAAAATTTTCTATAAAGAAAAAGAACCATTGGAAAGAAGGCAAGAATTTGCCTATACTGCACAGTAAAATATCATAAGGAGATAAAAATGCGCCTTACAGTTGTTGGTGCAAATGGAAGAATGGGACGTGAACTCATTACAGCAATCCAGCAGAGGAAAGATGTAGAGCTTTGTGCTGTTCTTGTACGTAAAGGCTCACCGTTTGTAGGAAAAGATGCCAGTGCATTAATTGGTTCAGATTCTCTTGGGATTAGTATCACTGACAATCCCGAAAATGCCTTTTCTAATACAGAAGGTATTTTAGATTTTTCACAACCAGAAGCCAGTATTCTTTATGCTAACTACGCTGCTCAAAAAAGCCTTGTCCATATTATTGGCACCACAGGATTTAGCAAAACAGAAGAAGAAAAAATTGCAGATTTTGCGAAATATACAACTATTGTCAAATCCGGGAATATGAGCCTTGGAATAAATCTTTTAGCCAACCTTTTAAAGAAAGCCGCTAAAGCATTAGAAGCCGATGATTTTGATATCGAAGTTTATGAAATGCATCACGCTAACAAAGTTGATGCTCCTTCTGGAACAGCCCTTCTTCTTGGCCAAGCAGCAGCTGAAGGGCGCAATGTTATGCTTAAAAATGTGCGTGTCAACGAACGCAATGGTCATATAGGTAAACGCAAAAAAGGCACCATTGGCTTTTCCTGTTCACGTGGTGGGACAGTTGTTGGAGAACACAGTGTCATTTTTGCTGGTCCCAATGAGCGCATTGTTCTTTCACACACAGCGCAAGAACGCTCTATCTTTGCCAATGGCGCATTAAAAGCAGCTTTATGGGCACAAAATCATGAAAGCGGTCTTTATTCAATGTTCGATGTTTTGGGATTGAACGATAAATTTTAAACAATCAATAGAATAGAGGCAATTTATAATGGGACGCATACTTACACTAATTCGTCATGGACAAAGTGAATGGAATCTCAAAAACCTTTTTACCGGTTGGAAAGATCCCGATTTAACAGAAAAAGGTCATGCAGAAGCGATAGCAGCAGGAAAAAAACTGAAAGAATATGGTTTGAGGTTTGATATCGCTTATACATCTGCCTTACAGCGAGCTCAAAAAACCGCTCAGCACATTTTAGAGCAAATGGGACAATCAGATTTAGAAGTGATAAAAAATCCTGCATTAAATGAACGTAATTATGGTGATCTTTCTGGTTTAAATAAAGATGAAGTACGCCAACAATGGGGGCAGGAGCAAGTGCAAATGTGGCGCCGCTCCTATACGATTGCGCCGCCGAATGGAGAAAGCCTACGCGATACCGGTGCGCGCATCTGGCCTTATTATCTTTACCATATCCAGCCTTATATTTTGCGCTCCCAAACTGTTTTGATCGCAGCACATGGAAATTCTCTTCGTGCTCTTATTATGGCGCTTGAAGGTCTCTCCGGTGAGGAAATTATATCTCAAGAATTAGCGACCGGCATTCCTATTATTTACACATTTAATCCGGATTCAACAATTTTATCAAAGACAGTCCTCACACCTTAAACTTCTAAAATCATGATCTCCCTTAAAAGTTCAATGCTATCGTTTTAAGCTGAAAAAATAAATTCTATAATTTTATTGACAGAGTTGCTTCGTGCGCTTAGATGAATTTTATAAGCCCAGATGGCGGAATTGGTAGACGCGCAGGTTTCAGGTACCTGTGCCGTAAGGCGTGGAGGTTCGAGTCCTCTTTTGGGCACCATACTCTTTTTTATCCAAAATAATTTATTGATTTTCCATATATTTTTTACAGTGAGGGACGCGTAAATAAAAGTGAGGGAATAGGATTTTGCAACACGTCTCTCTAATTATTACGAATCAAGAGTTCTTTTCGGGGTGGTTTTTTAGCAAAACCAG
>NZ_JBHIMJ010000028.1:0-99637 GCF_042194035.1 Bartonella sp. OC16QHHD
GATGAGGGATAGAGGCAAAAAAACTCAATAGAATCAAGATTCACCTATTCCCTTATATTAGACATAAATATTTTATTTTACTTGCTTTTTATTTGCCTAATGAATATACTAACAATTTCATAACATTGGTAAAATTATCCGGCGGGCTATTATTAAAAGAATCAGAAAGTTTTTTGTAAAATTCTTTCCACAAACATTTATTTTCAATAAAGCCACCTAGTTCATCAGCCTTAACTTTAGCAAAGATATAACCAAAGTCTTCTAAAGCTTTAATGCGATAAAGAGTGAGAGTATAAAATACATGCATTTCATTTATTAAAGCAAATTCTTTTCTTTAAAAAGGTTATAGCCTTCTATCTAACAGCGTTTTTGCTGTAAAATTCAAATTATCGATCTGCTCAACTAAAGAACTTTCATTGTTTAGCTTTTGTGCTTTTTTCAAAGAGATGTGGGCTTTCAAGAATAAGCTTTTCTCGTGCTTTTTGTAACTGTTTAATGACTTCATCAATCTTTGATGGAGAACAAAAAGATTCTTGGCTATTCAACAAATGCAGCCTCTCCTTTCCCTCATACAAACATTGCATCTGAGATTGAAGTATTCTAACTTCTTGAAAAAAAAGACGTCCTGTTTCCTTAAAACCATTATTAAGTGCAAAAAGTTGATCGGAAATGGATAGCAGAATTTGTTTTAAAAAACGCTCATTTTCTTGGCGTTTACGATATTCTAAAATAAGAGCATGGCTTATCTCATCTAACTGTTTTTTTGTAGAATCAATTTGACGCAATAAATTTGGTTTTTCCCCCATATCACCTTTTCTCACCTTCACAAGCATAGCATGAATGTCTAATAACTTAATTGCGGAATGAGATAAATAATCAACAACTGTAGGCGTATTAACATAGCGTTTCCGTGCAATCATCACAAACTCACCTAATGACTGTTTTTTACATTCATCCCGCTATTTATTTTTCATTTTACAAGACCATTCTAAAGAAAGTGCTAAAAAATATTACCTCCAATACATTATTCGATGGAGCCTCTTCTCTCTTTTCACGATCAACGTGGAATCCGTGGAGAGAGAAAACGTACAGGTGTATAAAGGATAAGATGTGTTGTTTTTTCCAACACACTACTACCATCAGCAAGAAGGGCTTGACTAGGTGACAATTCTGTACCTTGCATAATTGTGGAAGCCAAAGAACCTTCTCGAGAAAGAGCCATCAATGTTGGCGAAGATGCAAAGACATTGTGTGCTCCCCCATCCACATGAGAGAAATCAAGAACAGCTATTCCATTTTTACGCAACATTTCAATATCTGAGCCATCGCCCACACGATGATGTCCACCCGTAAGACGTCCTGAAACCGCAAGAGCTTTATCCGCTCTGGATACTAAAATAGCGGTTGGCTGCGGGAGTTTTTTTATATCATTAAGTTGGCGCTCAAATACATCAACATCAATATCTGGTGCAGCCATTAATAAACTTGTAATACGACGAATAGGCCTATATTTTCCCTGTAACGCTAACGTTCTAAATGCTTCCATTATAACAAAATTGCCCATAGAATGTGCAATAACCGAAATTTGATCAGCATTGGTTTCACTAATAAGTGTTAAAAGCTCTATCAATCCGTCACGGGCAAAATTAGCACTGTCACGATCATAAATATAAAGAGGAACTGATCCGGCCGAAGGCCAAGAATAATGCACAGCGACAACATTTAAAGAATAATCGTGTGTAAACTGTGCTGTACGAAATGTACCATCTGCAAAATTATTATTATACCCATGGATAAAAAGAAAAATTTCTCTTTTTCCTTTTGGCTTTTTTGCTAAAGCAGCATTTAATCGCTGTTTAAACTGTTCTTTATTATCGTATTTTTGCAATGCTACTGCTGCAAAATACTTATCATGCGTAGGTTTATAGGCATTTATTTCAACAACCCCCTTTACATGTTGCTGAGGAATTCCTACGTCAACACGATTATAATGAACTTTATTTGATCGCTCTGCACCATAAGGTTGAGCGTAATTATTTTGCATCATACGACTCGTTGCAACATACACTGGAACGATGGCTTTTGGAGAAACTGGTTTCCCTTCAACTTCCCTTTCTACGGCAGTCATAGAAGGTGTTGCATGCACCCCATGCCAAAGTACAGCACGTGAATCACTACACGCTGATAATAAAGAAATACAAATAAGAAGTGTTAAATATCTCAGAATCATTATACTTCTCACTGCAACTTCACCCCACCTTATAAAAATATAACATTTCAAATGCATAGATAAAGTAATAAAAACGAAACATTATTGGCAACACACCAACAAATAACATACAAAAAAGATTTTTCTATAATGCCTATAAATCCCCTCTCTCTAACATAACTTCATCTCATTATGGAGAGACTCACTGCTAACTGGTGCGGTCGAGAAGACTCGAACTTCCACGGGTTGCCCCACAGCGACCTCAACGCTGCGCGTCTACCAATTCCGCCACGACCGCACGTGGAAAGAAAAAATCTTGGTTTTTAGCCTTTAACAAATCATAAAGAAAGGTACAAGCCAATTTTCTTTTTCTCATAATTTATTTTATCCGGATGCTTTATAACTTAATAAAGATTACGAGAAATATGGGCTTTACTATGACCTTTGAACCATCATCATAAAATGTGCTTGTGCCGCTTGATCTTTTTCATAATAACCATGAAAGTTTTTTGTAATTGTTGTAGAGCCCTGTTTTTGGATTCCTCTCATAGCCATACACATGTGCTCAGCCTCAATCAATACTGCTACACCATGAGGCTTCAGATACATTTTTAACGCGTGAGCCACTTGCGCTGTCATAGCTTCTTGAGTTTGTAAACGACGAGAAAAAATATCTACAACACGTACAATTTTTGAAAGACCAACAATTTTTGCATTAGGAAGATATGCTATATGTGCTTTCCCAATAATTGGGATCATGTGATGCTCACAGTGTGAATAAAAAGGTATATTCTTTACGATTACGGCTTCATTGTATCCTGAAACCTCTTCAAAAACTGTACCTAAGGTTTCTTTAACCGATTGACTATAACCATTAAAAAGCTCGCGATATGCCTTGGCTATACGTTTTGGAGTATCTAAAAGCCCTTCTCTATTTGGATTTTCCCCTATCCATAAGAGTAATGTACGAATCGCCTCTTCCACCTCTTCAATACTCGGACGCTTTTCTTCAGATAAATTTGTGTCTTCTTTAACAACATTACGCATTCAAAAACTCCAAGCTTACTCTATACAAAGCATTTGCTCCATACCTATCTCATTTTGTATAATCTCTAATATAAGCGAATTAAAAGTTTAAACAATCACGACTCTCAAAATTTCAGGCAATAGCGCATGATTGATAATATCTATAATGATAAAATACTTAAATATGCTGCACATATAGGCAAAATTGGGCGTCTTAATAATCCTGATGCAACATCAAGAAAACATGCACACCTTTGTGGTTCGACAATCACTGTAGATTTAAAAGTGGAAAATGGTATTATTACTGATTTTGCTCACGAAATACATGCATGTGTGCTAGGGCAAGCTTCAGCTTCACTTTTAGCATCTCATATCATCGGACAAACAACTCAAGATCTTAAAATATTGCGTGAAGTTATCCACCAAATGCTAACGCAAAATGGTCCTTCTCCTCAAGCTCCATTTGAGGATTTTTCTTGCTTACAGCCCATTAAAGACTATAAAGTGCGCCATGCAGCAACACTACTACCCTTTGATGCAACGATAGACTGCATTCAAAAAATTGAAGAAAAATAAATGTTCAAATCACAATCTAGACAAAAAAAGTTGACTCGGAATTACACAGGCACTTGGCAAAAAACACCCGGACGATTATTGGGTGTTTTCTTAATACGTTTCTATCAAATAACACTTTCGAGCCTTATAGGTAATCAGTGCCGCCATGCCCCGACTTGTTCAGAATATACATATGAAGCGATTGCACGCCATGGGCTTTGGGCTGGTGCATGGATGGGACTCTTTCGTATCATGCGTTGTGGGCCCTTTGGAACAGATGGCTTTGATCCAGTCCCTCCATCGCTTGGAAATTCTTGCTGTTTTTATAAACCTTGGTGTTACTGGAAAATTTCTGACAAACACAACAAATAATCCTTTTCTTTTTTCACATGTATTGATAAAAAAATTAGTCTATAAGCTTTTTACTCAATTTTCACGAAACCATCCGCAATCGTTAGCGGAATTGGATTAAAAGGGTGTTTTTATGTCTTGCTCTATTTCTCTTTTTTTTCCCGATGGTTCAAAACGTAATTACCCCGCCGAAATGACAGGCTTGGAATTAGCAGAATCTATTTCTAAATCACTTGCAAAAAAAGCAGTCGCCTATAGTCTTGATGGTATCACGCGAGACTTATCGGATCCATTGGGACAATCTGGTCAAGTAGAGATTATTACCCGAGAAGATTCACGCGCTCTTGAGTTCATAAGGCATGATTGCGCCCATGTCCTTGCTGAAGCAGTGCAAGAGCTCTTTCCTGAAACGCAAGTAACAATAGGTCCTGTCATTGAGAATGGATTCTATTATGATTTTGCACGCCAACAACCTTTTACATTAGATGATCTCACCGTCATTGAACAGAAAATGCGTGAAATTATCCAACGCAATAAACCTTTTAGAAAAGAAATTTGGTCTCGTGAAAAAGCAAGAAAAGTTTTTTCTGAGAAAAAAGAATTTTATAAAGTTGAACTTATTGATAGCATTCCTGAAAATCAAGATTTAAAAGTTTATTATCAAGGGGAGTGGTTTGATCTTTGTCGCGGACCGCACATGCAATCTACAGGGCAAATTGGGAATGCTTTCAAATTAATGAAAGTTGCAGGAGCTTATTGGCGTGGCGATGCCAATAATCCAATGCTCACGAGAATTTATGGAACAGCATTTGCAAATGAAAATGACTTAAAAGCCTACCTCCATATGCTAGAAGAAGCTGAAAAACGTGATCATCGCCGCTTGGGACGTGAAATGGACTTATTTCACTTTCAAGAAGAAGGGCCAGGAATGATTTTTTGGCACAAAAAAGGTTGGAAAATGTTCCAAAATTTGATCAGCTATATGCGTAGACGCCTTGATGATCATCAATATGCTGAAGTTAATGCACCACAAGTTCTCGATAGGTCACTCTGGGAAATATCTGGCCATTGGGGTTGGTATAAGGAGAATATGTTCAAAGTAATTTCAGCAGCAGAAGATTCAGATCATGGGAATGTTTATGCCCTTAAACCAATGAATTGCCCTGGTCATGTGCAAATTTTTAAACATGGTTTAAAATCTTATCGTGATTTGCCTATTAGACTTGCTGAATTTGGACTTGTTCATCGTTATGAGCCTTCAGGCTCTTTACATGGTCTTATGCGTGTGCGTGGTTTTACACAAGATGATGCGCATATTTTTTGTACTGATGAACAATTAGCCGATGAATGTCTCAGTATTAATGATCTTATTTTATCAACTTATGCTGATTTTGGTTTTAAAGAAATTAGTCTTAAGCTTTCAACACGTCCAGAAAAACGAGTTGGATCTGATGCATTATGGGATCATGCAGAAAGTATCATGGAATCTGTCCTTAAAACGATTGAAACAAAATTTGCAGGACAAATCAAAACAAGCATCCTTCCAGGTGAAGGAGCATTTTATGGTCCAAAATTTGAATATACATTAAAGGATGCTATAGGTCGTGAATGGCAATGTGGAACAACACAAATAGACTTTAATCTCCCTGAACGTTTTGGTGCATTCTATATTGATAAAGATTCAGAAAAACGTCAACCTGTTATGATCCACCGTGCTATTTTGGGATCAATGGAGCGTTTTCTTGGTATATTAATCGAAAATTTTGCTGGACATATGCCACTTTGGCTTGCTCCTGAACAAATTGTTGTTGTAACAATTACATCCGAAGCAAATGAATATGCCCAAAAAATAACAGCAAAACTTAAAGCTGTTGGGCTTTCCGCAACAATAGATCTCCGCAATGAAAAAATTAACTATAAAATACGAGAACATTCTTTACAAAAAGTCCCCGTAATTTTGGTATGTGGCAAACGTGAAGCTGAAACAAACAGCGTAAATATACGCCGCTTAGGAAGTACAAATCAAACCCTTTTATCTGTAGAAGATGTGATTAAACAACTCTCAAATGAAGCAACACCTCCAGATTTGCAACGTGTAATAAATGCATAATATCACAGAAGATGGTAATACGTTAATTTTTTACTATAAATCTTCAGTTTTTGTACAAAATGAAATAATTTGATATTGTAGTGTGTTTTTGTTTCATGCACAATGACCTATCACCAGAAAGAGTAACGTGCTCTCTCTCTCTACAAGGTGGATTGGTGAAAAAGTTGAATGTAAGCTATGAGCTGTTTAAATGCAAAAATCATAGACAATTGAATATTAATAATAACATTAATCTTTTACCTTTATAATGAAAAGATTCTGCTACTATCATGGACAGATCATTACAATAATTATAGCAACATCAAGCAAGAAAACTGAAAACAAGATTATATTTATTAATAAAAAATATGTAAAATTAGCTGAACAATGATATTTCTTATTCGTAAGATAAGCCCTTATAAAAAGGACAAGATATTGATTTATAATGATAATATATCGTTATTCATATTAAATAAGGTTTCGAATATCATAGGCTTCTCTTATTTTTAATATGTTTATGTTGAATCTATCAAAATCATTTGCTTGCACGAAACAAGCGGAATGAGTGTGTGGATAAAAATTATTGAGAAAGGACTTTTAAAATACCTACAATGAGCCGCCTAAAGTGCTAAGGATTGTTGCAGTCATTGAGAACAGGCTATAACTATAATGATGATGCCGACTTGAACCTTCATAAGTATAAAAATAGCGGTACTCAACGAGTTTACCATTAATCATTCACGAGGCATTATGGTAAAATAAGATTAAGAAGCCTTAAGAAACATCTCTTTAAAACAAGCACATGAATTGGTAAGCTAATGGCATTCTACATCCCGCAATCTACACTGATGAGATATTGCCTTAATTTTTATAAAGCCAAATCAAAAAAAATGGCAAAACTCAGCGTTTATTCTTTCTCTTCTTCATGTTTTACCAAATGAAAAACTCTTATAAAAAACTCGTTAAATATACACATACGATATATGACTACTCGTTGAACGTATAAAATTCTGGGCACATCCATAAAACATCTAAATATCTACGAAACACATATAAAATAAAAAAATATTATTATCGTGCTCTATCAAGAACACGCTTACATTCAATGAGTTCAAACAGAATTTCTTGTAACAATGCTTTATCAGTTTTATCTTTGTAAAGATTCACAGAACCGACAGATGTTTCTCCCTCACTCCTCATGAAACTCAAAAGCCCAAAAGAAGATTTCTTAGGCTTATTGCTAGCATTTTCAGAAGTTTGTCCTGCATGTTTCTTCTCTATGACCACATTCATAGCATCAAGATCACCATTACCCAATGCAGTTACAAAAGCAACACCATTTTCTTTCAAAAGGCGTTGCACACCTTTTATCGTATAACCCTGATCATATAGTAACTGCTTAATACCATTGAGCAAATCAACATCGACCGGACGATAATAGCGCCTTCCTCCCCCACGTTTCATTGGTTTAATCTGCCTAAAACGTGTTTCCCAAAATCTTAAGACATGCTGCGGAAGCTCCAATAACTCCGCTACTTCGCTAATTGTGCGAAAAGCATCAGAGCTTTTATCCATTTTGTAACACCTTATTTAAAACAAAATAAATTACTTTACAATGACTCATTCTGTCTCAATTTCTCAACAAGATTAGTCAAAAATAAGACCATCATTGACACCTTACTCACCAGTCTTTTTCTAAAAAACAAAGACCCTTATTTTATACATTTCTTTAACAAATACCAAACATACCATGGCATTTATTTATGAGATATCATTTTTTCTGTTTTGCACGATGCGAATCTAAAATTCTCTGTTTAAGAACATTGGCAGCCTTAAACGTCACAACACGTCGCGGCGGAATAGGTGCTTCAACACCTGTTTTTGGATTGCGTCCAACACGTTCATTTTTACTGCGAACCTGAAAAGTTGCAAAAGAAGATAATTTAACCGCTTCACCTCTTACAAGTGAGTTGCAAATCTCATCCAAAACCAATTCGACTAAAGCTGCTGATTCAGTATGTGACAAGCCCACTCTTTTACAAACTACGCTCGCTAAATCTGCACGCGTTACTGTCTTACTTGTCATTATAACCACCTATTAAAATATTAAAAATTACAAAATGACTTATACGTTTTCTTGAAATATGGTCAAGTAGCCATAATTTACCAACGAATAAGAATTGCTCCCCATGTAAATCCACCTCCCATGGCTTCTAACATGATAAGATCTCCTTCTTTTATTTTTCCATCGCAAACAGCTGTTGTTAAAGCCAACGGAACTGATGCAGCAGACGTATTACCATGTTGATCAACGGTAATCACAACTTTATCTAGTGAGATTCCTAGCTTTTTAGCAGATGCTTCAATAATGCGCTTATTAGCCTGATGAGGTACAAACCAATCTAGTTGTGAAGAATCCATACCTGCAGCTGCAAAACAATCATCAACCACATCCGTTATCATACCAACAGCATATTTAAAAACTTCTCGTCCTTCCATACGCAAATAGCCTGTCGTTTGTGTTGTTGAAGGTCCACCATCAACATATAGCTTACCTATATAAGCACCATTAGAGCGCAATTTCGCAGACAATATACCACGCTCAAAAGCAATACCCCCCTCAGTTTCTTGTGCTTCCAAAATAACAGCACCCGCACCATCACCAAACAAAACACATGTCGTACGATCTTCCCAATCTAAAATTCGAGAAAATGTATCGGATCCAATAACTAAAATTCTTTTAGCTCCCCCACACCGTAAATAAGAATCTCCTGTTGTTAAAGCAAAAATAAAACCAGAGCAAACAGCTTGAATATCAAAAGCAAATCCATGGCTCATTTCCAAAGCATGCTGAATTTCAACAGCAGAAGCAGGAAAAGTACGATTCGGGGTAGACGTTGCTAAAATAATACAATCGATGTCTTTTATTGTTAAACCAGCATTTGTAAGTGCTGCTTGCGCAGCCTCAACTCCTAAAGAAACAGTTGTTTCATTTTCACTGGCAATATAACGTTGGCGTATTCCTGTACGCTGAACAATCCATGAATCTGACGTTTCAACAAACTTTGCAATCTCATCATTTGATAAACTTCTTTTCGGCAAAGCACTTCCTACACCACGTATAATTGACCGAATCATTCAGCTCTTACCTTTTCTTCAAATTTTTCATTTCTATTATAAGAGCTTATCATAAGGACTCTCCATTCATCACCGCTTCATCTTCTTGGTCAAAAAGTGTTTCTTTATTTTCATGAAATCGCCGTAAATCAGCCGTTATTTTTTGTAAAAGTCCATTATTAACCATTTTATAACCAACGCGGATAGCAGAAGCAAAGCCATTAGCATTAGCACTGCCATGACTTTTTATAACAACACCATTCAAACCTAAAAGCACTCCTCCATTCACCCTATCAGGATCCATTTTATGTTTCAGTATACGAAAAGCAGCCCGTGATAAAAAATAACCAAGAGATGTTAAAAAAGAACTGCGCATTGCAGAGTTTAAAATCTCTCCTATCTGTCGCGCGGTTCCTTCTGCGGTTTTTAAAGCAATATTACCAGAAAACCCCTCTGTCACAACAACATCGACTGTTCCTTTTCCAATGTCATTGCCCTCAACAAATCCTTTATATTCCAATCCTTCTAATTGCACTTCACGCAATATCATTCCTGCTTTTTTTATTTCATAAAGTCCTTTAACCTCTTCCACCCCCACATTTAAAAGCCCAACACTTGGTCTTTCAGTGTGATATAAAGCGCGAAACATACCTGCTCCCATAACCGCCAAATCAACCAACTGACTAGCAGAGGCACCAATTGTTGCTCCAATATCTAAAACAATACTCTCACTGCGCAGTGTTGGCCAGATACCCGCAATACCAGGACGTTCAGCCTCTGCAAGCATTTTCAAACAAAAATAAGACATGGCCATGAGTGCACCCGTATTACCAGCAGAAATGCAAGCATCAGCTTCACCATTTTTTACCGCTTCAATGGCGTACCACATTGATGATTTACCACGTCCATTACGAAGTGCTTGGCTTGGCTTTTCATCCATGCGTGTATAACTTTCTGTAGGGCAAAAGCGCGATACAGAATCCAAACAGGGATATTTTTTTAAAACTGGACGAACAGCCTCCTCTACTCCATAAAATAGAAAATAAATATTTGATAAATATTTTTGTACAATTGCTGCTCCTGCAATAGCTGCTTCTGGACCGTAATCACCGCCCATGACATCCACAGAAATTCTAATCACGCTTGCATATCCCACATCTTTTCATTTACATCTTTAAATACATATTATGATTTTTGGCTCCTGAATACTCACACAGCACATCTTGCGAAAATCGCTTCGCAGAAAATACCGTTTAGCATACAATAGATATTTTTTGTATGTTTTTACAATCACTTCCAATTTTTCAAAACAGAAAATGGAGAGAATTTTCGCTCTGCTTCTTCTAAATTTTCACCCATATTCATCTTTATCCCTTCTTTACGTGGATAATGATTAATAGACAACTCAAAAAACTCTTCCATGATTGCGCCAATATCAATTTTATCATCATAAAATACTTCAGGAGTATCAAGCCCCTCCACATCTAAAAACAATTCCCCTGTATCCTCTGATATTTTGGGCTTCATCAAATTTGAATCTTCAGGAACAAAAACAACCTCAATATTTTCACAAAGGATATTTTCTAATGGTTCTAATGTAACAACACATAACTGTAGTATACGCGCTTGCAACAGACCTTTTATACGCACTCCGCGTTTTTTCCACGGGAAAATATGGAATTTTCCCTCACAAGATTTTACTTCAATTAAATCATGGTTCTGGGCTAAATGTGTACATTCTTTTTTGTTTGCACAAAAATGAACCCTTATACCTTTAGCAGGTAGAGAACGTACAGATATTGGATAAGCCAAAGCAAATGTCATTTGAGGAACATTTTGAACATTCATTGACAACTCCCAAACATAAAAACGCGTAAAGCACTATGTTTTTATTTATCTCAAGTATTTATGCATTTTTTTCTTTTCTAAAGAAATTCTATATGGCATAATTTGCTTTATAACAGGGAAACTCAGTGTAAGCTACGGTAGATTAAGTTAAAATTAGAAAAAACTTGAGGTTGCCTTCTTGTCCTACATCTCAGTATAAAAAGGAGATACTATTGTTTCAAATGCCTCACATAATAGCCTTAATCAAACGTAAATTATTGATTGGTCTATCAATAGCAAGCATAGGAATGCTTGCTGGGTGTAGCCTTCTTGATTCTTCAGGTTCGAGCCAAATTTATAGAGAAGGCTATGTTCTTGATAAAAATGCTCTAAGTTCTATCTCTATTGGCTCAAGTCAAGAGCAAGTTCTTTTAACTTTAGGGACCCCTTCATTAAAAACAAAATATGATAATGAAGTTTTTTATTACATCTCACAGACACGTTATCGTGGGATGCAGTTTATGAAAACAAAGATTATTGATCGCAAAGTTTTAGCCATTTACTTCAATAAAAATAATCAGGTTGCAAAAGTTGCAAATTACGGATTACAAGACGGTCAAGTGTTTGATTTTATTACACAAACAACGCCAACTGTAACAAAAGAACATCCTTTCTTAATTCAAATTATAAAAGGCCCTGCGAATTTGCCACCCCATAACTAAATTATATAGTCTGCATACCGTTTCAATATTATAGGTCTGATAATATCAGATCTATAATAGGGGGGATTTGTAACTCTTAGAGGCGAACTTTTTTTGCCATACTGTCAAGAACTGCATTAACAAGTTTTGGCTCATCACCTTCAAAAAACGCCTTTGCTATGTCAACATACTCATTCATGACAACCGCAACGGGAACATCTTTACGGTTGATCAACTCCCATAAACCTGCTCGTAAAATTGCTCGCAATATAGAATCAAGACGTGAAAGAGACCACTCTGCAGAAAGCTGTTGATGAAGCAGAGGATCAAGCTGCTTTTGATCTTTTACAACACCCGTTATAATAGCCAAAAACCATTGAAAATCAGCTTCAAGATATTGGTCTCCATCAATATCTTTTCCCAAACGATAAGCCTCATACTCAGCTGCCGTTTCCATCACCCCCGAACCCACGATATCCATTTGATAGAGTGCTTGAACTGCAGCGAGTCTTGCTGCTCCACGTTTATTGGCTGAACGCGGAAAATGTCTGCTTTTTATATCAGCCATATTTAACGATTATCTCCAAATCTCTTTTTTAGAGCGATCATACATAAAGCAGCTTCAGCCGCAAAACCACCTTTATTTTTGTCATCTAATTTTGCACGCACCCATGCTTGTTCTTCGTTTTCAACAGTCAAAATACCATTTCCAATAGCCAAGTGCTGATGAACAGTTAAATCCATCAATGCACGACAAGAATCATTAGCAACAATTTCAAAGTGATATGTTTCACCTCGAATAACACAACCAAGAGCAACATAACCATCATACGATATCTTGTTTTGTTCAGCAAAAGCTATTGCACTTGGTATTTCTAATGCTCCAGGAACCGTTACAACATCATAACTTGCTTCAGCTTTTTGCAAAGTATTCACTGCACCTCTCAAAAGTGCATCAGAAATCCCCTCATAAAAACGTGCCTCAACAATCAATACGTGAGGCTTTTTACCTATCTCTTTCATCATAATGGAATTCCACAAAAAACGAATCAAAAAAATCAAAGTTATAAAGCATAAAATTCTGAAAACGATCAATAGAGTGTTGGCTTATTCATCTTCTCTTTTTAAAGCAAAAAGTTTTGCAGCATAACGAGCAAGTTGATCAATTTCCAAATTGACCCGATCTCCAATTTTAGCTTGTCCCCACGTTGTCATTTCAAGTGTATGGCGAATAATAAGAACATCAAAAACACAATCCTCAACACCATTAACAGTCAAAGATGTCCCATTAAGTGCAATAGATCCCTTATTAACAATGAAAGGCATAAATTGTCTTGAAACTTTTAAATAAAAACGAATTGCATCCCCTTCATTTTTTTGATCAATGATTTCAGCCAAACCATCAATATGACCAGAAACTAAATGTCCTCCCATTTCATCACCCAATTGAAGCGAACGTTCCAAATTAACAAAAGTTCCTTTTATCCATTGTGCAAGATTCGTTAAACGTAATGTTTCTTCCCACGCCTCAACAACAAACCAATTAGAATCTTCTTGCTTTAATCCTCGCTCTACAATTGTCAGACAAATTCCTGAACAAGCAATTGACGCGCCAATTGCTAAGCTTTCTATAGCATAGCGGGTAGAAATCTTTAAACGCATCCCCTGCTTTAAAGGTTGAACATCTTCAACACAACCAATATCCGTTATAATTCCTGTGAACATAATGTCTTACGTCTCCACTTATAAAAACGGTCATTTCCAAACATTCTTGTCTCAATCTCATGAAACTGCGAGAGATAATTTCCAAAATGAGGGGCTTCAATACGATTTTTGCCTAAAACAATAGGGGTATGAAAACATATCAAATGATCAACACAACCAGCATTCAAAAATTTTTCCCCTGTCTTGACGCCCCCTTCCAATAAAACACTATTAATCCCATGTTTATAAAGCATCTGTAAAAGAGCAAAGGGTTCTACACAACCATTGTTCATCTCGACCGAATAAACAGACACACCATATTGCTCCAATGCATTTTTTTTGCTTTTCTTTGAAAGATCCACATCACAAATAACCCATGTAGGAATTTTTATGGCTGTTTGGACAACTTTTGCATCAAGGGGGATAGATAAATCTGCATCCAAAATAATACGAATTGGTGAGCGCATCTCCATCCCTGGCAAGCGGCAATTGAGTTGTGGATCATCTGCTAATATAGTACCAATACCAACGAGGATAGCATTATTTTGAGCACGTAGAATATGCGTATGAGCATGAGAAAGCGTTCCACTAATTTTTACGCTGCCCTTCTCTCTTTTTCCAACACCATTATCGGCAGAAATTGCCATTTTAAAAGTGACCGCACAGCGTTGTATCTTCCTTATGCACCAATGCGTCCATAAGGATTCAAAAGCCTCTTCAGCTAAAATGCCCTCAACCACTTCAATACCCGCTGCTCGCAAAAGAGCAATACCATGACCATCAACACGCTTGTCACAATCAGTCAGCGCAACAACAACTCGAGAAACACCTGAATCAATAAGCGCATTCACACACGGCGAAGTTTTTCCATAATGCGCACAAGGTTCTAAAGTAACATAAGCAGTCGCTCCTTGAGCCAAAGAACCTGCCATGTGTAAAGCTTGCACTTCCGCATGAGGACTCCCATGAATAGCTGTTACGCCATAGCCAACAATAAAAGCCCCCACAGCACCATTATCGTTTCGCACAATTAACGTACCAACGGAAGGATTCTCACCTGTAAGACCGACATGACGTTCTGCTAAACGAATAGCTGCAGCCATAAACCGTTCATCTTGCACTTTTTTATTCATCAAAACGAGATTCTGTATCCGCGATACCCTTTGACAATTCATCTATAACATCGTGAAAATCGCTTGCATTACGAAAATCTCGATACACAGAAGCAAAACGAATATAAGCAATATCATCAATTCTTTTCAATGCTTCCATCACAAGATGCCCAATTTTTTCTGAAGCAATCTCTGGTTCTCCCAAACTTTCAAGCTGGCGTACAATGCCAGAAATTGCTCGTTCAATATGATCAGGATCAATATTGCGCTTACGTACAGCCACATCAACTGATCGCATTAACTTATCACGATCGAAGGGTTCACATCGTCCACTTTTTTTAGCAACCAAGAGCTCACGCAACTGAACACGTTCAAAAGTTGTAAAACGACCACCACAAACGGAACACACACGGCGGCGGCGAATCACTGCCCCCTCTTCTGCTGGACGTGAGTCTTTGACCTGTGTATCCTCATATTGGCAGTAAGGACAGCGCATCCTTTGTATCCTTAACGAGTGGTAAGATAAGAGTAAAGAGGAAATTGATTCGTTATATCTTTTACCTTTTTCTCAACAGCCATTTCAACGACATGATTATCTTCATCACTTTTTGCACTCCGAAGACCATCAAGAACTTCTGAAATCAGATGACCAACTTGAATAAACTCTTTTTCTAAAAAACCACGCGTCGTGGCAGCAGGTGATCCCAAACGAATTCCTGATGTTATAGATGGCGTTTCAGAATCAAAAGGAATGCCATTTTTATTGCAGGTAATATGAGCGCGTCCCAAAGCCAATTCAGCACGTTTACCTGTTAGATTTTTGGAACGTAAATCAACCAACAACAAATGATTATCTGTACCACCAGAAACAATATTAAAACCATTACCCTGTAATGTTTTTGCTAAAGTTTTCGCATTAGCGACAACATTAGCACTATAACTCTTGAAAGAGGGACGCAAAGCCTCCTCAAACGCAACAGCCTTTGCGGCAATCACATGCATTAAAGGACCACCTTGGAGACCAGGAAAAATTGCAGAATTAATTTTTCTGGATAAAGCCTCATCATTTGTCAATATTAAACCACCACGTGGACCTCGAAGCGATTTATGTGTTGTTGTTGTTACAATATGCGCATGTGGAACAGGTGAAGGATGCACGCCACCAGCAACAAGACCAGCAATATGAGACATATCAACGAGTAAATGAGCACCGATTTCATCTGCAATTTCACGGAATCTTTCCCAATCCCATAGCCGTGGATAAGATGAGCCCCCTGCTATAATAAGTTTTGGCTTACGTTCTTTTGCAAGCTGCTCAACCTCATCCATATCAATAATCTGATCTTCTTGACGCACACCATAGGAAACAACATCAAACCATTTTCCTGACATATTAACAGGTGAACCATGCGTAAGGTGACCACCAGCATTTAAATCCAACCCCATAAATGTGTCACCAGGCTGAAGTAAAGCTAAAAAGACAGCTTGATTCATTTGGCTACCAGAATTAGGCTGTACATTCGCAAACGCAGCACCGAAAAGCTGTTTTGCCCTTTCAATAGCTAAATCTTCAACGACATCAACAAATTGACACCCACCATAGTAGCGCTTTCTTGGATAACCTTCTGCATACTTATTGGTTAAAACAGACCCCTGCGCTTCAAGGACCGCTCTTGAAACAATATTCTCTGAAGCAATCAGCTCAATTTCATGTTGTTGACGCTCAAACTCCCCTCTAATTGCGTCAAAAATTGCACCATCAACAGTTTGTAAATTATCATTAAAAAAGCGCTTTTGTGCGTCATTTTCTTGCTGAGTCATAAAACACATTCCTAACATAAAAAAATAAAGTCAAGGAACGATAACACAGCAAACCATGCAAACCAAACATTTTAAACTACTTACACTCAAAAATAATGAGGTAAATATTTATCTTATTCTTTGTTATAAAAACAACGAAAAAACTTCCCTCTCGAGAATGGTAAAAAATGAGATTACATTTCTTTTTTTACACTCTTATTTGTTTACACCTTTTACAAAAGGTATCTATAATCTAAAGAAATTCAATAATTTAATGATTAAAAATAATTTATAATGTGAAAAGCTGAATATAATAGGCAAAGTTAATACGAAGGCAAATAAGAATGCTAACCAAAGTTTTTATTGATGGTGAACATGGCACAACCGGACTACAAATACAAAAACGCTTAGAAAGGCGTACAGATTTAAAACTACTCTCTCTTGCTCATAAAGATCGCCATAATGTTCATCTGCGACAAAACTATCTTAATCAAGCCGATATTGCTATTTTGTGTCTTCCAGATGATGCTGCACGCGAAACAGTTCATTGGCTTAAAAAAAATAAAAACATTAGGATTATTGATAGCTCGACAGCCCACCGTGTTGCACCAGACTGGGTTTACGGTTTTCCTGAAATGACAGCAGGACAAAGAAAGCGCATCCAAGCAGCACATTATATAACCAATCCCGGATGCTATCCTACCGGTGCCATTAGTTTGATTCGCCCACTCCGTGAAGCAGGATTGCTAGACGCCGATTATCCCATCTCGATTAATGCAATCTCCGGCTATACCGGTGGTGGAAAACAGTTGATTTTACAAATGGAAAATCAATCTCAACAAAATATTCAGGACAATTATTTTATCTATGGTCTTAATCTTGAACACAAACATGTGCCAGAAATCAAAATCTATGGACAAATCAATCAAACCCCAATTTTTATACCAAGTGTGGGTCGTTTTCCCCAAGGAATGATTGTGAATCTTCCTCTGCATCGCCATTTATTCACAAAATCAGCAAACTGTTCTGATTTGCGCGAAATTCTCGCAAACCATTACGATGGACAAAATACCATTTTAGTAGCATCACAAGAAGAAACTGTTTCACTTGAAAGACTTAATCCAGAATGTTTAGCCAACAAAGATGGTATGAAACTGTTCGTATTTGGAAATGATCGTGAAGGCATTTTTAATCTCAGCGCCCTATTCGATAATTTAGGAAAAGGCGCATCAGCTGCTGCTGTCCAAAACCTTGATTTAATGCTTTCAGGCAACTAAACTTCATCTAGATACAAGCTTTATTCAACAGCACAATATGCCCCTTTTGTTGCTCGCCAATGCGCAACAACAAAACACAACACGACTAATGCCATACTTTGATGAATGAGCCCCAAACTTATCGGAACCTCATGTAACAGTGTCAAAATACCTAAAAGTGCTTGGATAATAATCATACCACAGATAAGAAATGCACGACGAGAGTGGGTTGAACGGGGAACATTTTTTTGTACATAGAAAGCATGAATAGCCGAGGCAATCAATAAAAAATAAGCAAAAAATCTATGAATAAACTGAACCGTTAAGGGATTTTCGAATAAATTGAGCCAAACAGGACGATGCTGTAACAATCCATCAGGAATAATCTGACCATCCATAAGGGGCCATGTATTATAGACTTTTCCTGCATGAAGCCCTGCAACCAAAGCACCCCAATAAATCTCTATCAAGACGAGAATAACAAGCCAAGCCGCAAAATATTGCACCTTTTGATTTGCTGGCTTTTCTGAATATTCTGCAAGCCCTCGAGATAAATAAGTAACAAAAACAATAACAAAACATGCCGTTATAAGATGAAATGCCAAACGATATTGGCTCACACTTGTTAAACTACTTTGCCCAATCCCTGAAGCAACCATCCACCAACCAATAAAGCCTTGAAAGGCGATAAGAATAGGTACAACAATAAGCGGGAGTAAGATATTTTTTTCAACACGCTTAGTCGCCCAAAACCAAATGAGCCCCAATAAAGCGACAAGACCAACAAGACGCCCAAGAACACGATGCGCCCATTCCCACCAAAAAATGACCTTAAAAGCACTTAAGGTCATATCAGGATTAAGCAGCTTATATTGTGCTATCTGTTGATATTTTAAAAATTCCTCTTGCCATTGATCCACACCAATCGGTGGAATAACGCCGTGTATTGGCTTCCATTCCGTTATAGATAATCCTGATCCCGTCAAACGAGTAGCGCCACCCACTAAGACAATTGCCAAACACAGCAATAAAATAGAGTAAAGCCACACCTGTATATGTTTTCTATTTTCCTTTTGCACAGGCGTTAAAATGCTATTGTTTAATCTCTTTACTACCATCTCTGATTGCCCCACGCTTCTCTCCAACTAAAATGCATTTTAAAATTTAAACATTAACTCTTTGTCTATTTTAGTATGTACTACAACTTTAGCAAAAAACAAGCGTACCACTATAACACGCGATACATATTTCTTTTTTACTTTACGAAGCTTATAATGCTACAACGCGATAAACAGTCTTTGGAAAGCTGTCTACCATCCGCATCATCCATTCTTGTTCATTAAGAACAGTATTACAAATATAATAGTCTGTTAGCTCTGCAAATTGCTCAAACCCATATTTTGGTTCGCTTGCCATCTCTAGGATGATAAAATCATATTCTTTTTTAAATTCTTGTAATATATGAAAAATATCATTTGAAAAATCTTGTGCTGAAATGGCACTTGTTAACCCCTGAGGAAGAATATCAACCCCCGTATCATAATCACGGTAAATAACATCATGCAACTTGGCATTGCCCGTTAAAATATCACTCAGTCCGCGATGTGGGCCAATGACTTTCTCTATTTGTTGACCAGAAATATCGACCAACAAAATTGTTTTGTTCTCTTTTGTGAGATGAAGTGAAAGCTTTGCCGCTGTCCGTGCAGCCTCTAGTCCAATGATTGAAATAATGGTTGAAGCACGCCATTTCAAAACATCAGATAATCCCTCTATCGTAATAAAAGCTTCAAAATTTTTCATTTCTTGAGAGACTAAAATATTCTCATTCTTCTTAAGAGAATTTTCTTTTGATCTCAAATCCTCTTCTGAGATTTGGTCTTTTTTCCTTTTAAAGCACGGATAGAATAACAAGATTCCTAGCAAAAGAGTAAGGAAGCTGGCCAATGCACTCACAAGAATATTTTTTCCATAAAGAGCCATAAAAGAAATTGGTGCTAACGTTATTGGCATAACCACGTGGATATTTGTATTTTGTAAGAGAAGAGGATTATCACTCAATCCCCAATATGAACCAATGACTTTTTCTCTTCGTTGAACAGACTTGCTCATCGCTTTATTTTGGACATCGATCGCTGCTTTTATTTTATTTTCAAATTCATTAAATATTTCATTCAAAGATTGGGATTGATCTTTTATAAAAAAACTCACCCTTTTTTGAAGCTGTTTTTCCAATTCCGTTGCAATAACCTCATCTGAATGAACTTGATAAACAATCTGTAAAATTTTATTTTTTAATTGATGAGAAACTGTCTCTAATTCTGCAGTCATCGCTTTAATTTGAGGATGTGTCCACCCTAATTGTGCAGCCATATGTGCTCTTTGCGTTTCCAAGAGATCACGTTTAGATTCCAGAGCAACAATTGCTGAATTGCCTGCAATAAACGATAAAGACAGTAAAGACTGCCCATTTTCACGCATCATGTTAATCGTTGAATTCAAACTTGTTAAATGAATACGCTTTAAAGTTGCTTGCGTTAATTGCATCGAAAGATCATGAAGCTCTGTTTGTTTTACACCACGCTGAATAAAAGAATCAATAGATTTACGAAATTCCTGCACGATATTAAGGATTGCAATATTATCATATTGTTTGTCTTCTAATTTATCATTTAACAAGAATTGTTTCTGTTTTATGATTGCTTGTGAAAATGCGGAAAACCAAGTTTCCAACCCACGTTGAGCTGCTTCAAGTGTCTCGGCTTCAAAAATAAGATCGATAAAATCACCATGACGCGATAAACGGATATTTTCATGATTTTTTTTCTTATAAGAAGCACTTAAAGAAAAATTCGAATCATTGAAGAACATAGGCTGTGAAAACAAAAAAGCGATAACATTGTCTTGCTTTTTAATTGGTAATGGCTTTCCTACAGAATCAGATAATGAAAATGTTAAAGTTGCTTGGTAACCACGGGGCTGGACAAAATAATACAACCAAATCAAAGATACACATAGCATTTGTAATAGCAAAACAATCAAAATGCTTCGCCATACGGTACGTACGAATAGTCTTTTATTACACGTAAGACTCATCTTTATTTTAACCAGCAAAATACTTCTTCATATTGTTTTATTAAGAGAAAGTAGTAACTATCCTCTTAACTTGCTGTCATATTATTTTGAGATAATAAAAATATAAAATTTAAGCACAAATGTTCAAAAATAGCTTTAAAGAACTTAATTCATATTTTTTTTGAGGCTCTCTAGTTGTTTTTTTGCTTCAGAAGTAACAACCGCTCTAATGGTAATAGACCCATCATCATGCCCTTCTTGCACTATTTCCGCAGAGTTTTCATAAAACCAATCAATAAGCGACATTTCATGAGGTTGTAAAAGATATTCAATGCTTTGCACCTCTCCAAAAATTCGCTTTTCAATGGCTCTTAATAATTGATCGAGTCCATCCCCCTTAAGTGCTGATACCATGAGAGCAGGATTTAATCGCGTCTTTGCGCTTGTTTGTAAAACATTCAATGCTTGCTCATCTAACATATCAATCTTATTCCAAACTTCTATGATGTGCTCCATATCATCAATATCGATATCAAGACTTGAAAGCACTTCTAAAACATCTTGGGCATGTGCTCGATGATCAAGATCTGACATATCTCTTACATGAAGAATGAGATCCGCTTCAACCACTTCTTCAAGGGTTGCTCTAAAAGCTGCAATCAAATTCGTTGGCAAATTAGAAATAAACCCTACAGTATCAGACAAAAGAACAGTTTTTCCATGGGGAAGAACAACTTTGCGCAAAGTCGGATCAAGCGTTGCAAATAACATATTCTTTGCTAAAACATCTGTACCGCTTAAACGGTTAAAGAGAGTTGACTTTCCTGTATTCGTATATCCTACCAGCGCCACAACAGGATAAGATGTTTTTTTCCTTTTTGCTCTATGAAGTGCACGTGTTTTAATAACCGTTTGCAATTCGCGGCGAATACGAATAATTTTTTCTTGTAAAAGACGCCTATCTGCTTCAATTTGCGTCTCACCAGGTCCACCTAGGAAGCCACGCCCCCCCCGTTGCCTTTCCAAGTGCGTCCAACTCCGCACAAGCCTCCCTTTTTGATAGGACAAACGCGCTAACTCTACTTGCAAAACTCCTTCTTTTGTTCGTGCACGGTCCCCAAAAATTTCAAGAATCAAAGCCGTTCTATCGATAACTTTGCAATTCCACAATTTTTCTAAATTACGCTGCTGTACTGGCGTTAAAAAGTGATCTACAATCGCAAGCTCAATAGAATATTCATCTATATAACAGGTTAACGCATCTACTTTACCTTTTCCAAAGAGAGTCGCAGAGCGAGGCGTTGCAATATTAATCGTTTCATAATTAACAACTTCTAACCTTATAGCACGTGCTAACCCCAATGATTCTTTAACACGAGAAGATATAGAACACTCTCTCAAAGAGCTTTCACTTCTATTTTCTTGAAAAATCGGTATCAAAACAAGTGCGCGCACCTGTCCTGTATTCTGCGAAAATACCCCTCCTAATCTCTCATTTTCATTTATCATAGCAATCTAAGTACTTTTAAATGGGATAAGAGGTCTATCTTAAAATGATATGTTTACTCAGGACTTTCACCCTCAAACATCTGTACAGGCTGTCCAGGCATAATCGTAGAAATAGCATGCTTATAAACCAATTGCGCGTGTCCATCTCGGCGCAAAAGAACACAAAAATTATCAAATGAAGTTACAATACCCGTGAGTTTAACGCCATTGACAAGAAAAATTGTAAGGGAAATTTTTTGCTTACGCACCGTATTTAAAAACACATCTTGCAGGTGTTGTGATCGCTCTGCCATTATTCTTACACCTTTATCTAGATTGCATAAAATATTCGTGCATGCATATCGACTGAAAAATATCCAATTGTCAACGTAGAAGCTTAAAAATTCAGCAACAAACAACTGAAATTAGAGAAAAAACGGCTCTTTAAGACAATAATAAAGTACAACTTACGAAAAGCTATATTAAATTAAAAATTTTTCCACGTTTACTTTTTTATGAGCTTACAATTCAAAGGCATACTTTTATACATCCTAAGCTATTACAGACTATATGTGATGATGAATCTGCTTCGTTTAGAATCAATAAAAGTAAGCGGACAACAACATTTATTAACGATTATCGATATTAAAGAGAGGCATTTGCACCTTACTGTATATATAACCGCTATTAAAGTCCTTATTTCAAAGACTGCCGGCTTATAAAGCTTTCTATAAACACAAGTTGTAAACAGTATTTTTGTTTTAGTTAGATTTAAATAATAAATTGTTTTCACTATATTTTATAACATTTTTAAACAGGGTATAAGAAACCGCGTTAACTTTATCTTGATAAGTTTTTAAAATTTTTCCCTAAGCATATTCCTTTCTAAATAATTAACAGCTAGTATGTAGAAATTATGTGGAAGAGGACGTATCCCTTTTCCGGCTGTAAGAGTACGAGGCGAGTATGGCACGCAGAACAAAATTGCAAACATTTGAAGTTGAAGTTGAAGAAGCCCTCACAAAAGCTATGAACTTTGATTTCGATGACACAGGATTTGAAACAATATCATCCAATAATTCTGAAAATGTTGTTAATGTCGATGATCTGATTCAAAAAATTGCAATGGCAGAAGAAGAATTTTTTGCTGAAAACGGTACGTCAACTTTTGTTTCTAATATTCATGATGAAGCTGTTATTGATAAATCCGTTGTTGAACAGCTTTTTGCTCCAAAACCTTCACCTGATATTTCAGGTGGAACTGTTCATAATACATTATTGCCTACAAAACTTCTTCCCGCAAATGATGATATAACAACCCCTGTAAATTTTGGACCATTCAAGCAGCGTTCTTCCTCTCGAGTCTACTGGTATACAACAGCGCTTAGTGCTTTATGGGCAACGGGAGGAGCTTTTATTGCGCATAAGCTCGCACCTACCGGACTCAGCTCCTTATCCAATATCAGCACTTTTGTTACATCCCCAACAGGACTTGCTGTAGCAGCCGGAACAGCAATTCCTATCCTTATATCTTGGGGCGTTGCTCAATTAACAAAACGTTCAAACGACTTGCATAATATTGCGCTTCTTATGACCAATGCTGCACAGCGCCTTAGTGAACCACAACATCTATCTGAAAAACAAGCTATTGCTATAGGGCAAACCATTCGTGAAGAAGTAGCGGCAATGAACGAAGGTATTGAACGTACCCTCGGACGTGCTGTTGAACTTGAAGCAATCATACAAGGTGAAGTTCATAATCTAGAACAAGCCTATGCTGAAAATGAATCACGCATTCACACATTAATCAAAGAATTGAGTAATGAACGCATAGCCATTTTGAATCATGCAGATCGCGTACAATCAACAATTAAAGGAACCCAAGAACAACTGAGTGATGAATTTGGTTTGGTTACCTCTAACATTGTAACCAATGTTGAAAAGCTTGCACAAACCCTTTCTCAAACTTTACAAAAACAAGGCGAAGACCTCGTTGAAAAACTTTCCTATGCTGGTGATGGCGTAACAAATCAGCTTGTTGAAAAATTTAACAAAACAACAACACAAATTCAGCAGAAAAACACGGAATTTTTTCATGAATTAGGAAAAAACTTCGATGGCTTTGCAAAACGATTTGATCATAATGAAAAACAAATAGAAAAAACTTTTAATGAAACAGCTGAAAAAGCAGAAGTACATGTTGCTAAAATTGCAACACATATACAAGCAGTAACAGATCAAACTTTGCACGCTGTCGATGAAAAGTTTAAAGCCTTGGATAAAGCTCTTATTGATCGTAATAATCAATCTCTACAGAATTTTGATGAGAAGATCTTAAAGCTCGACGACCAAGCACATAAACTCTCTTCTAAATTTGATAACGTAACCTCGCAAGCAATTGGAGCCTTTGAACAACGTTTAGCAACGGTTGATCTTTCTCTTAAAGAACATAGTGATTCCATCATTGATTCCTTTATAGAACGCAGTCAGGCTTTAGAGGATAATGCTGAAAAACTTGGTAACTTCTTGGAAGCTCATGTCTTGAAAATAAATGAGAACCTCCAAGAAAAAACAGCAGACATTACCCATGCATTTACAAATGGACGTGAAGCTATTCTTTCTGCAATTGATAAAAGTAAAGAAAGTCTGAGAGAAGAAATTCAATATGTCGACAATGCCATTGTTGATATCATACAAGAACGTTCACAAGATTTTAAAGTACAACTTTCTGATCAACGAGCTCTTATGGCAGACATGCTCGATAACGAGAAGAATAAAATTGCGGATACATTAAGAAATCAAATTGATGTTTTATCCCAAAATACTTCTCATATTGAAAAAGTTTTGGCTGACAATGTTCAAGTCGTTGATAAACAAGCTGAAAATCATATTACAAACATCATTCAATGCACTGAAAAGTTACAAGATGTCATTGTACAAAGTTGTAATACAACCCAAGATGCTTTAGAAGCACAAGCGAGAAATATTGATATCCGTGCCGATGCTCTGCGCGATTCTTTAGCGATTAATAGTTTTTCTCTCAATGAAGTTCTTGCCGATCAAGCACGTACACTTGAACAACGCATGGAAACAATCCATAACCTCATTGCAAAAAGTGATATACGTGTCGATGTTGCATTGAAACAACAAATAGATTTAGTTGAGAGTGCAATTGTCGCCAATAATAAAAACATTACTGAAACGGTTCAAGATCATATCAAAAACCTTGAAAGCCATGCCGAAATTTTAAAGAATACTCTCTCTCAATCGAGTGGTGTTTTCTTTGAAACCCTTGAAACACGTATGGAATCATTCGATACAGATCTAGAAGATCGTGCACACAAAATTTTTGAACGGACAACAACGCTAGAGGAAACATTATCTGAAAAATTTAGCCAAATCTGTGAAGCCATTGATATGCAAACATCTGTTATTGAGGAACGTTCTGACACATTAAAAACGTCTCTCATGATTAATAATGAGCAAAGTCAGATAATTCAACAAGCGCTGGAAAGCAGTGTTGACAATATGCGTGTAACCTTAGAAGACTCTGTTAATACAGTGACAGATAACCTGCATAATAAGATTATAAAAGCTTCTGATATTCTTTCTTCTACGAGTGAACAAATTCTTTCATCTGTTACAAATGTTACTGCACAAGCAGAAAATATTCTCTCAGAATCAGGCAATCGCATTGTATCAAATGTCAAAAAAACTGTTTATGATACCAGTGAAAAAGTTCTGTCCGTTCTGTCTGAACAAACAGCGCATACTGTCGAAGCTTTCGCAACAGCCAGTCATAATGCACAAGCATTATTGAATGAAACTATTCACACATCAACAACAGCAATAGAACAAGTTCTTAATGAACGCTGTGATGTTCTTCATCACTCTATGCAAAATCTTAAAAATAATTTAGGATATCAACTCTCTGATGTAACGAGCCGTCTGGAAGATGCTGGAAATCAAACAACAACACAAATTTCAAAACATGTTGGAAAAATAACAGAGCTTACAAATCACTTAAATCAAGCAGCGCAAAATACGACAGAATCAATTGATTCTTTAACACAGCATATCGGTGAACAACTCTCTCTTTCCACACAAGATGCTGAACAAAGAATTTATGCACATAATGAATCTTTAGTGAATAGCTTAACCAAAGCTAACTCTGAAACACTTCAAACAATAACGATTATGAAGGAAGAGCTTGTTAATAATGTCTCATCCATCTTAACACAGTTGAATCAATCAATTTACAATTTTCACGAAAATAGTAATGTTTTATTATCAGCTGTTCAAAATATTGATGGGCAGTTTAATGAGAGTACGAATAATTTTTTCCGCAACACGGACCAAGTAGCAGAGCGTTTGTCAGCCTCAAATCAAGCGCTCAATACTAATGTTGAAATTCTGCAAGGACTTTCAAAGAGTACCTTTGAACAAATTAATCATATAACGAGCAGTTTTGGTGAACATGCAAAGACACTTTCCCAAACTATTCATGTTCTTGAACAGTCTGAAAATTCACTTAGTGCAACACTTGAAGAAAAACATAATACGCTTTCTGTATTAAGCGATGCTCTTGTTTCAAAGTCTCATGAAATTAATCAAATGATTGGGCATTATGAAAAAATCTTCAACTTAGCACTTGAACGCTCTGATAAGAATGCGCGTAACTCCACAAATTCATTTCAACAATCACTTAATAAGCTTGTTAGTGAAGCATCAACGCGTTTTTCAGAAGCAGCAGAAGATATACGTCGCTCCGCTGATGAAGTTCGTTTAGAGCTTTCAAAGATTAATAATGATATCAATGAAAATGTAAAAAAACTTCCAGAAAAAACAAAAGAAACAACGCAAACAATTCGCACAGCTTTGAATGAACAGATTACAGCGTTACAAGATTTAGTCAGTGTTATACAAAATGATCAAAAGAGCGCACAAAAACAGCTAATATCAGCATTTCCTACATCATCAATGTTTAATCAAAAAAGTGACAGTTCCACTGAATCTGTTAAAAAGATTGTGCCACCTAAGCCTATTTTGCAACAAGATCAAAGCAAAAAAAGACCAAAGAAATGGGTATCAAATCTCTTAGAAAGAGCTTCACGTGAAGAAACATTTTATGATGCTCCCCCTAGTGATGATGTTTTAACATCAGTGCAAACAAAACCATCTCCTGCAAACTGCTCTCTTAATTCATTAGCTTCTGGTATAGTGCAAGCTATTAATCACAATGCCATTGTTGAGCTATGGGATCATTATCAACGTGGACAAAAAAACATCGTAACAGAAAGCCTTTATACCTTAAATGGACAAAAAATATTTGAAATGATTAAGAAAAAATATATGAGCGATTTTGGGTTTAAACGTTCAGTGAATCAATATGTTACAGATTTCGAAAAGCTCTTACGTGATATATCGCGCAGTTCTGGCTCTTCCAACTCAGTTCGCAAGTACTTGATATCAGATACCGGAAAAGTTTATACTATGCTTGCTCATGCAAGTGGTCGAATCCAATAACAAATGAGAAAGTGGAAAAAGATATTTTTTCCACTTTCTCTCTCCAGTTGTTTTAATGGCTCATCATAGAATGCTTTTTTTTCAACTGTAGCTTTGTACTTCAAAGGTTGGGATAATTGGCATGCGGTTTTCTTTGACATCCTAAGCAATAACCCTAAAGAAGCGTAATGGCTTATCAAACAACGTATCATTCTAAGAATGATAAAGCATGTTTTCTATTTCCTTATCTTTTTCTTAACTCCTTTATTTTTCATAGTTTCATAAAGGTACAAAATCGGTAATAATTATTTTTATTAATTGTGAAAAAAATTCATGCTTTTGTATTAAAATAGCTCATAGAAACACTTCTATTTATTTTTTTTAATGTTTTTTATCCACATATTACTCTCGTTGAATTATCTAAGTAAATATTTTTTATTATATTAGGTGAATTTGAGCTAAAAGAATCTTATTGTATTCAAATTTCTCATTCAACATACGAGATGATTCATTATAAATTATAAAGTTCGCATTATTAAGAGTTCAATTGAATAATAAATAAAACAACTCCCATTTTTAAAGTTCCAATTTCCTTTTAAATAGCTGCAAAAATAATTTATAAATTGCAAATTGTTATTTAAAATTTCTTCTACCTCTCTATAGAAATTTAAATAAAGAAGATGAAGTTAATAGAAAGCACTCTTCTTTTCTTTCCTTAAGTTGTAAGCATTGCAAAAAAAATAATGGCTTGGTAATGTAATTATTAGTAATATTTTATTCGTTTGTGGACTAATCAATTTTTACGGGTTTTATTAAGGAAAGAAAAAACTAATCGTGCTGCTATCAATGAAATTATTCATGCACACAAACAAAAAGAATTATCAAACTGGTTTTACGATCCAGAAGAGTTTTCTCATACTCATACATTTTGATATTCAGAGAAATGAGGATTTATTAGTGGACAAAACCTTATCGTAGATGGAACATCTCATATACACATACGCTAACTTGGATATCATAAAAATGTCTAGAGAACAAAATAGTGATTTCAGTTCACCAAAAGCTGAACTTGACAGTGCCGCACTTTTTTATCACCAACACCCAAAACCTGGAAAATTGGAAATACAAGCAACAAAACCTCTTGATAATCAACGTGATTTAGCTCTTGCTTATTCTCCAGGCGTTGCAGCACCATGTCTTGCGATTCATGAAGATCCCAATCTTGCTGCTCAATATACCTCCCGTGCTAATTTAGTCGCTGTTATATCCAATGGAACTGCTGTTCTTGGTTTAGGGAACATTGGTCCACTCGCTTCCAAGCCAGTTATGGAAGGCAAAGCCGTTTTATTTAAAAAATTTGCGAATATTGATGTTTTTGATATTGAAATTGATGCATCCGATATAGAACAAATGGTACAAACAATATCGACCTTAGAACCTACATTTGGTGGTATTAATCTTGAAGACATTAAGGCTCCTGAATGTTTTGACATCGAAGAAAAACTTCGTGCTAAAATGAAAATTCCAGTTTTTCATGATGACCAACATGGAACTGCCATTATTGTTTCTGCGGCTGTATTAAATGCCTTAAATCTTTCAGGAAAAAAAATTGAAAATGCAAAAATAGTTACCTCAGGTGCAGGTGCTGCTGCCCTCGCTTGCCTTAATCTTTTGGTTCGTCTTGGGGCAAAAGTTGAAAATATTTGGCTTAGTGACTTAGAGGGAGTTGTTTATGAAGGTCGCAAGACCCTTATGGATCGTTGGAAAATCAATTACGCACAAAAAACGGACGCACGAACTTTATCTGATATTATTGATGATGCGGATATTTTTCTAGGCCTATCTGCGGGTGGTGTTTTAAAGCCTGAATATCTTAAAAGAATGGCTCAAAATCCACTCATTTTAGCACTGGCTAATCCAGTACCAGAAATTATGCCTGAAGAAGCACGCTCTATACGACCAGATGCAATGATCTGCACAGGACGCTCTGATTATCCCAATCAAGTTAATAATGTCCTTTGTTTTCCCTATATCTTCCGTGGTGCATTAGACGTAGGTGCTAGTGCAATTAATGAAGAAATGAAAATGGCCGCTGTTCATGCGATTGCTGCCCTTGCACGTGAAGAAACTTCAGATGTTGTAGCACGTGCATACTCGAAAGAACCACCCAATTTTGGACCAGACTATCTGATCCCCTCTCCTTTTGATCCGCGTTTAATACTGCGTATTGCTCCCGCTGTTGCTAAAGCAGCAATGACAACTGGTGTCGCCATTCGTCCCATTGAAGATATGGAGGCCTACTATGATATCCTCAATCGATTTGTCTTTCTTTCTGGTTTAACAATGAAACCTGTTTTTGCTGCAGCAAAAACAGCAAAACGTAAACGCGTCATCTATGCCAATGGTGAAGATGAACGCGTCCTTCGTGCAGCACAAGTTGTCATTGAAGAACAAACAGCAACGCCCCTCCTTATCGGCCGTCCACATGTCGTAGAAGCAAGATTAAAACGCTTTGGTTTAAGAATTCGTCCTGGTATAGATTTTGAATTAACAAACCCTGAAGATGATCCACGTTTTCGTGATTATGTTAATTTATTTTTTCATTATACAGGGAGGCGTGGTGTTACGCCTGAAATGGCAAAAACAGTAGTGAGAACATCAACAACGGCTATTGCTGCCCTTGCCGTTATGCGTGAAGAAGCAGATGCAATGATTTGCGGCTTAGAAGGACGCTTTGAACGTCAACTTGAATTGATTGAACAAATTATCGGTCTTGATCCTCATGTTCACCGTTTTTCTGCTATGAGTTTGCTTATCTCTCAACAACGTACTCTTTTCCTCACAGATACTTACGTCAATGAAAATCCTTCTGCAGAAGAAATCGCTGAAATGACTGTGTTGGCAGCTCAAGAAGTTGAAGCATTTGGAATAACACCAAAAGCAGCCTTATTATCACACTCAAACTTTGGTTCTAAAAACACAGAAAGTGCGCGTAAAATGCGACGTGCAACAGAAATTCTTGCCAAATTACACCCTGATTTAGAAGCAGATGGTGAAATGCATGCTGATGCTGCCCTTTCCAAAGTTTTTCGTGATCGTGTTTTTCCTAATTCTCGTCTTAAAAGTGAAGCTAATTTGCTTGTCTTTCCAACACTTGATTCAGCCAATATCACGCTCAACACTGTTAAAAGCCTCACAAATGCACTCCATGTTGGTCCTATTCTAATCGGGGCAGCACGTCCCGCCCATATCTTAACGCCTTCAGTAACTTCCCGGGGAGTTGTTAATATAACAGCCCTTGCTGTCCTTGCTGCCAATAGAAAAAATAGTCTTGTAAAATAAATGCGCAATAAAATTTCAAAGTTTTTTAAATATTGAGATATAGTATTTCATGTACTGTAAACCTCTTTTCTCTATAGATAAAGATAGCTATATTCTGGATTAAGTCTTTTTTTTAAAGAGAAAAAAGGCTAGAAGAACAATATTAAATGTATTTTGAATTTACTAACTCTATAATAAGGAATCCGTACATTGCCTTCCACGTTTGATAAAGTTGCTGATATCATTGCAGAAATCAGTGAAATTGATCGCAATACAATTACACCTGAGAGTCATACAATTGACGATTTAGGAATCGACAGTCTTGATTTTCTTGATATTGTTTTCGCTATTGATAAAGCTTTCGGAATAAAAGTCCCTCTAGAACAATGGACACAAGAAGTCAACGAAGGTACCGTTGCAACAGAAGAATACTTTGTTCTTAAAAACCTTTGTGCAAAAATTGATGATCTCGTTGCCTTAAAACAGGCGGAGTAGTTTTTTCGCCATGCATGATCAATCTGTATTCATCACTGGTATAGGTCTCATAAGCTCTCTGGGGGCAGGAACTGATCAACATTGGAATCTCTTAAATGATCCAATCCGTACACCAAACCTAGATTATACAACTTTTTCACCTTACACGGTTCATAAATTGCCCGAAATTGATTGGAGTTTACAAATTCCTAAAAAAAGTGATCAACGGCAAATGGGAACATGGCAGCGTCTTGGTACCTATGCGGCTGGTCTTGCTCTTGATGATGCTGGCATGAAAAATAATGAACAACTCACTTCAACAATGGATATGATCGTAGCGGCAAGTGGGGGAGAACGTGATATTACTGTTGATACACAGATTCTTTCTAAAGCGCGCGCAGTTGCCGATCATGCTTCTATGTTAAATGTTGCTCTTTCAACTGAACTTCGTCCAACATTATTTTTGGCACAACTTTCAAACCTTTTGGCAGGAAACATTTCAATTGTTCATAAAGTCACTGGATCATCTCGTACATTTATGGGAGAAGAAGGCAGTGGTCTTTCTGCACTTCAAATTGCTGTAGCTCGTATTAAATCAGGTCAAAGTACCCATGCTCTTGTAGGAAGTTCCTATAATGCACAAAGTTATGATATGTTGTTGGCGCATGAGCTTGGTGGTCTTTTAACCCATAATGGATGGAGCCCAGTGTGGAATCGTGGAATCTACCCAGGCGGCGGTGTCATAGCCGGTTCTGGTGGTATCTTCCTAGTTATTGAAAGTGGAGAACATGCCAAAAAACGCAATGCACGTGCTTATGCTGAAATTAGCCAAATTATTACAGACCAAACAGATAGAACCAAAATTCCACTTAGAGATTCAATTGCAACAATGTTAAAAACTGCGGGCGCTAAATCTGCCTTAGCCATTTCAGCAGCCTCAGGAGCTCACGAAGCAACAAAAGCAGAACAAAATGCTCTTGATAATGCTGATCTATCTTACCGTGGCATTACAACATTATTTGGTTATATGCGGGAAGCACAATTTCCTCTAGCTTTAGCTCTTGCAGCACTTTCAATTGAAAAAAAACGCGGTTTTCCAGCGTTAAGTCCTCATGAAAAACCTTTTTCTAAAGAAGTACGTGAAATATTTGTTACAACGATTGGTATAAAAAGAGCTGAAGGTATTGTGCGTCTTACTGCTGTTTGAAGGGGAATTTCTATAGTGAAATATCATGATCATTTTGGGCGTCCACTTGTAGCAATAACTGGTGCAGGCATTGTCACATCACTGGGACAAGGGAAACATGAAAATTGGCAAAAATTAACAAGCGGTGTAAGTGGTATCCACAAAATAACACGTTTTCCCGTTGAGGGATTAAATACATATATTGCTGGAACAATTGATTTTCTTAAAGAAAGTACACTTGGTGCTTCAGCTCTCTCTGAGAAGCTTGCACATCTTTCTGCTGAAGAAGCTTTAGAACAAGCTGCTATTGATAAAAAAAACTTTAATGGACCACTCTTTCTAGCTGCTCCTCCTGTTGAACTTGAATGGAAAGCACGTTTTAGTCTTGATCAAGAGGAAGAATTCAATAATGAGCCTTCTTATGCACATCTTCTTAAAGTCTGTAAGGATAAACTCCATGAGACGCTTTTTGAATCCACACAATTTGGTGCAATTGCAGAAAAACTTCAAAAAACATTTGGCACAAAAGGACTTCCTGTTACACTTTCCACTGCCTGTGCATCTGGTGCAACAGCAATTCAATTAGGTGTTGAGTCTATTAGACGGAGAGAGACAAATAGAGCTCTCATAATTGCGACAGATGGATCAGTTTCAGCAGAATCTCTTATTCGTTTTTCGCTACTATCTGCTCTTTCAACTCAGAATGAGCCTCCAGAAAAAGCAGCAAAACCCTTTAGCCGTGATCGAGATGGTTTTGTTATGGCAGAAGGCTCAGGCGCTCTTGTTCTTGAATCTCTTCAAAGCGCATTAAACCGTAATGCTACAGTTTTAGGAATTTTAGCTGGCTGTGGAGAAACCGCCGATGACTTTCACCGTACACGTTCAAAACCCGATGCATCACCAGCAATTGAATCCGTTCGCAAAGCTTTAGACGATGCAAAAATAACCATCAATGAAATTGACTATATTAATGCCCACGGAACTTCAACACCTGAAAATGAAAAAATGGAATATCTTGCATTATCAACAGTATTCGGTGATCTTTTAGAGCATATTCCTGTCTCTTCTAATAAATCAATGATTGGGCATACATTAACTGCTGCTGGTGCAATAGAAGCGGTTTTTTCGCTTTTAACCATTCAATCGGGAATACTTCCACCAACAATAAATTATGATAACCCTGACCCTACTATCCCCTTAGATGTTGTTCCTCATCATAGCCGTAAGTCCTGTGTCAATGCGGTTTTGTCAAACTCATTTGGATTTGGTGGTCAAAATATGAGTCTTGTTATCACTGCATATAAAGGATAATCCTGTAATAATAAAATTTTATAACGCTAACCAATAATTATTTAAGGGGGATGATAATGCGTGCACTGCAACTCTTCGATGATCGTCGGCTTGAAATCACCAATATTTCCCCGCCATCTTCACCTAGTATAGGTGAAGTAACTGTGCGGATAAAAGCCGTTGCTCTTAATCATATTGATGTATGGGGATGGCGTGGCATGGCTTTTGCGAAAAGAAAAATGCCACTCATCATTGGTGCAGAAGCCTCTGGTGAGGTTATACAAATAGGAGATGGCGTTGAACATCTCCAACTTGGACAGATTGTCTCAATTTATGGTGCACAAACCTGCGGAGTATGCCAAGCTTGTCATGAAGGACGGGATAATCTTTGCAGTAATGTAAAGGGAGTCTATGGTTTTCACCTTGATGGATTTGCGTGTGAGCTTGTCAATTTGCCAGCACGTTTATTAGTTCCATCACCTCCCCAATGTGATGAATTGCAAGCAGCAGTTGCTCCAATTACTTTTGGTACCGTAGAACATATGCTTTTCGATAACGCAAAACTACAAGCAGGAGAAACAATCCTGGTACAGGCTGGTGGCTCAGGTATTGGTTCTGCAGCCATTCAACTTGCAAAACACATGGGCTGTACAGTTATCACAACTGTAGGTTCAGATGAAAAAATTGCAAAAGCGCACTCTCTTGGGGCAGATCATGTGATTAATTATCGTAAAGATCGTTTTGAAGGTGTAGTGCGTAAATTAACCCAAAAAAAAGGTGTTGATGTTGTTTTTGAGCATGTTGGTGTCGATACATGGAACGGTTCTCTGTTATGTATGAAAAAAGGAGCACGCTTAGTGACTTGCGGTTCTACCTCTGGTGTTTCAGCACCAATAAATCTCATGCAATTATTCCAGCAACAGCTCAAGATATTCGGTTCATTTGGCTGCCGTATGGAAAATATGAAAAATGCCATGCAAAAAATGGCACAAAAAGCCGTACACCCTGTCATTGATACAATTGTTGGGCTGGATGAAATTGATACAGCTTTAAAACGAATGGAGAGTCGTGATGTTTTTGGTAAAATTATCCTTAAAATCGATTAAATCATGATGAAGCTTTCTCTTAAAAATCTCATATATCGTATTAAAATTATAGCTAAAAAAATATCCTACTTGTTATGGGCATATCTACTCTTTGGTTCTTTATTTATTCTAAAATGTTTTCCAGCCAAAATGGGAATTTCTTTTTTTGCTTGGTTAGCAAAAAAAATTGGTCCCCTTGTACATCGTCATCAAATCACACTTGCAAACCTTAGGAGTGCATATCCAGAAAAAACAGAGCAAGAACTCCGTGCGATTGCAATAGAAATGTGGGAAAATATAGGACGTTTCCTAGCTGAATATATTTTTCTTGATAAAATTTTTGATTTTGATCCTCATGCAGACGAGCCAGGTTTCATTGAGGTTAAAGGCATTGAAATATTTGAGCGATTAAAAAATGAAAAAAAACCACATATTTTTTTCACCGCACATACTGGCAATTTTGAACTTCTGCCTATTTGTGCACAAAGTTTTGATCTTAATGTTACGGTATTATTTAGACCACCCAATAATCCCTATGTTGCCAAACGAATCCTTAAAGCACGACAAACTTCTATGGGACATCTTGTTCCCTCCAAGGCCGGTGCAGCATGGGCATTAGCAGCCAAATTAGAAGAAGGTGAAAATGTTGGTATGCTCGTTGATCAAAAATTTCGCCGCGGTATCATGGGAACATTTTTTAACAGACCTCTTAAAACAAACCCCTTAATTATAAAACTTGCTCGACAATATGACTGTGATATTTATCCAGCACGTTGTATTCGTTTGCCTAGTGGACGTCATCGTTTAGAGTTATATGAACATGTAGAACTTCCACGTGATGAAAAAAATGATATCGATATAGCTGCTTCTACGCAAAAATTAAATGATATTGTTGAATCTTGGGTCCGTGAATATCCTGGACAATGGATGTGGTTACATAGACGTTGGGACATCTAACATAAGCTCTATTGCTTACAAAGGAAGTGCAAAATGTTAGCCTCAAAAGATATCAGAGATCTCACTACAATTATCACTGCATTACGAAACTCTGATAATGGTTGTATCTGGCATAAAAAACAAACTTTTGAATCCCTCATACCCTATATGCTCGAAGAAGTTTACGAAGTCATCGATGCCATTGAACGAAAAAATCGAAAGGATCTCTGTGAAGAACTTGGGGATCTTCTTTTACAAGTTGTCTATCATGCTACCATAGCACAAGAAGAAGGCAGCTTTACTTTTGAAGATGTTGTTTATGCAATCACGGAAAAAATGATTCGACGCCATCCTCATGTTTTTGGAAATGCCGAGCAAAAAAAACGAGGATTTATAAAAGAGGAGTGGGAATATATAAAAAAAAGAGAACAGGTTGAACAAAAAAGAATGTGCGAAGAAAAAAACAACAATTCCTCCACAAGCATACTCGCAACAGTAAAACAAATCCAGCCAGCAAACCAAGAGGCACTTGCTTTACAAGAAGCAGCAGCTAAAGTAGGTTTTGATTGGCAAAAAAGTGATAAAGTTTTTGAAAAAATAGAAGAAGAACTGGAAGAGCTCAAAGAAGCCATCAAAAGTAAACAAAACTCAGAAATAGAAGCAGAGTTTGGAGATCTCTACTTTATACTTCTTAATCTCGCGCGCCACTTAGCGATTGATTCACAAAAAGCATTAAAAAAAACGAATATAAAATTTCGAAATCGTTTCGCCTATATTGAAGAAAAGCTATCCACTCAATCTAAAACACTCACTGACGCATCCTTGAATGAAATGGAAGCACTTTGGAAGCAAGCTAAAAATGAACGATAAAAAATAGTAGATTTCTTCTACCTAAAAGAACAAGCCCCTCTAAAATTACTAAATTATAATTTAGCTCAGCTCAATTTGTTTTATATTGATCCTGCGTAGCAGGACGAAGTTCCACCGATTCGCCACACCCGCATGCTGAAACTTGATTAGGATTTTTAAAGACAAAACCAGACCGCAACGTTGTCACTTCATAATCCATCTGCGTTCCTAATAAAAATAATACCGCATCATGTGCTACAAAAACACGGGCACCATTCACTTCAACAACATCCGCAGCTATCCCCTTTTCTTTGACAAGAGTAATTGTATACTCCATCCCTGCACAACCACCTTTTTTGATACCAACAAGAATACCCTGTGCATCTTTTGCATCCATAATCGCTTTAACACGATCCACTGCTGCTTGCGTCAAATTTATTACCGAAAAACGGCTCATAGTTTACTCTTTTCTTAGTTCAATAGACACTTTGAAAGTTTTTCCTCTATAATATTTTATCTGATCTTTTAGAAAAAAAACGAAACATAAATTAAAGCATTCTGACCTTGTTTATTTGGATAAAAATACATACCCGTAAAATGAGATTTGTAATTATACAATCCAGAACTTACAATTTTTTATCCACATAAAATGCAAAATACCTCATCTATAAAACTCTAAAAAAACGAAACTTTTCAAAACCATACATTCACTCCTCTTCTTTTGAAAATCCTTATCTTTTTAGAAAAGTAACGATTAGGTAAGAAAACAATATACCTTCCGCACTCATTTGCTCCAATTCATACCCCTAAAGTCACCAATCTTACCCCCCTCCTCACAATCTCAAAAGTAATTAAATGCATACATCTATTAACTATAAAGCTAAAAATTTAATGATCACAAAGAATTTTACAAATTCGTTATTTATCTTGAATTAACAACAAAATATTGATGTCCAAAATTTTTACTTTCAAAAGCTCTAAGTGCAAAAGCATTTTAGATTTTATTCTGTTTATTTTTTCTCTTGCCTTTAAAGAAACAGTCATTTAATCGTTTTACACGAACTCGGAGCGTAGCGCAGCTTGGTAGCGCACTTGACTGGGGGTCAAGGGGTCGTGGGTTCAAATCCCGCCGCTCCGACCATTTTTAAAATGCTATAAAATAAGCTTACTTAAAAAGTGAATTATTATGCATTTCAATTGCACACACATGATTTTTTTCTTCAACGTAGAATAATGTGCAATGATATTTTATCATAAATTCGAGATAAGCTGTTTTATTAAAATGCGCTTCGTTCTTAGGAAAACACATACGAAACGCGAGACCTTTTGCCTCGCGTTTTTTATTCTTCAGAAAAATTTATAATTATCCGATCTCATATTTTCTAAATTTTCTTTACACGATAACGTCGCTGTTATCATTTTTTGTAATGGATGGTGACATCTGTACGGTTATCTTTTTGGGTTTTAATTCAGCTGGCATTTCCCTTTTAAGCTGAATATGAAGAAGCCCATCTCCAAGTTCTGCCCCAATAACCTTAACATGATCAGCCAAATGAAAACGCCGTTCAAAAGCACGCGAAGCAATACCTCGATAAAGGAATTCTCGCTCTTCATCATCATTTTTAGACTTTCTGTCTCCCTTAACGATCAGCTGGTTACAATGCGTTTCAATATCAATTTCATCTTGAGAAAAACCAGCAACAGCCATAGAAATTCTATAAGAATCTTCAGTTAAACGCTCGATATTATAAGGGGGATAAGAAGAAACTTCGTCTGGTTGTGTTCTAGAATCAAACCAGTTAAAAAGATGATCAAAACCTACTGTGGAACGATAAAATGGTGAAAAATCTACTTGACGCATAATATTGCCCTCCTCTAGAGCGACTATAATTTATAATTAATTCACAAAGTTCCCACATGGCAAACTTACTTGTGAACCTGCGGCCCCATCATGGCAACCGCACTAATTATCTAGTAATTGTTTTTCTTTATTTCAACTCTTTGGGACCTAAATTGATAAAAACTATCTAAAAAGCAATATACCCCTTTTTTAATCCTCTTTCTTCATTACATAAATGTCAAAGCACTAAACGGCAAATACACTGTAAAGGATTTCAATTGGAAACACCTCTTTATCCCATAGACTGGGGTTCCACTTCTCTTAATATCCATCATGATACTCTTAAAATAGCAATAGATCACGAAATTCGTTTTGCTATAACATATCCTGAGGTGGAAAAATCTAAGGGAACAATTGTTATTCTCAAAAGCTACGCAAATACTTTAGAAAAATATTTTTTATTAATGAATGAAATTTCTAAACGCGGTTTTCATACAGCAATACTTGACTGCTTTGATCAAGAAAAAATATCCTTCAAGATAAGAAAACAAAGTCGACATCATTGTTTTGATATAAATAATGATATTAATGACTTATATAAATTTCTTAAAAATATTGTTTATCCTAATTATCCGCCGCCTTACTCTATGCTCACCTATGGCATAGGTGGATTGATAGCACTTAGCGGATTAGATCTCATTAATCATCAGTTTAATAGATTGCTCTGTGTTTCTCCTCTTTTTGCTCCATTCGGCAATAAAACGAATAGTTTTCAACATAAATTAACACAATTTCTTTCTGATATAGGTCTTGGCTTTATACCAGTGAAAGATGGGAAAAAATTAAACAAGACAAAACAAAAAAATATACAATTGGGACACATACATAAAGTGCCGCTCCCTTCCATTAAGCCCCCAACATCCCAATGGATGGCTTCAGTATTTAATGCGATTGATTCTATGAAGAGAAATGTACTTCATGGAAATTTACGAATCCCAACACTCTTTATTCTTGCCAATCAAAACAATATTGCAAACAACATTGAAGTGCGGCAATTATGCCAACACACACGTCTAACAGAAAGTATTACTATTACAGGCGCTGAACTGGATACAATTATGGTTAACGAAGATTATAAAAAACAATTTTGGGCTGCATTTGATGCCTTTATTCCCGATAATATATCTGTAAAATAACACTAAACCTTAATTTCCGCTCCACCCCATCAAAAAAGAAAATTTCTACGAGCATTGAATCTACAAACACTTTTAAATATAATAGTTTTTTCTTTCCAACCACTCATATGATTCGTTTTCTAGCCTTTACAGGCAAGCCATGACCTAAATATTCACCACGCATTCTAATAAAAAAACTATTTATATAAATAAAAATAATAAATCTATCTTAATATAACATGATACATATTTACAAATAAAGCATCAAAATACTATTTTTGATCTGTTATTAAGTGATAATTTAATATTATATCTAGGAAAACAATAGTTTTCATCTATTTAAGGAAAAAAATGGAAATAAAGCGCATTTATAATATTTATTACAAATCTCTATAAAAACAAATAACTATAAAATTTCTATTTCTTAGGAGAACTTTTTAAAAACAATAAATTAACATAATATTCTTCTAATTTCTCGATATATGAAAACCCTACAATAACGATTTTCATAAGTTTTTTAATGGAATTCTGATAATAATCAGTAACTTTAAAAGAAAAGATAGTAATGAATCATCTTAGTAGTTTTAGAGAACCCCTTCTTTTTTCAAAATCACATATATTTCGAATTTAACCAACTCACAACGAATATGCTGTATTTTGAATCAGAATGTAAGAATTAACCATTTTGCCATTCATTTCAATTATGAGCCTTTTACCATCTTTTTTATAAATACTCTATATTGTATAATTGATGCGGCAAAACTCTGACAAATGGAGCCATTGGAATATAATCATGAAACGAATCCTGCTCGCAGAAGATGATAACGATATGCGTCGCTTTCTCGTAAAAGCCCTAGAACGTGCAGGCTACGAAGTCGCCGATTTCGATAATGGTATTAGCGCATATGAACGTTTACAAGAAGAGCCATTTTCCCTTCTCCTGACTGATATTGTGATGCCAGAGATGGACGGAATCGAACTTGCACGACGTGCTACTGAGATTGACCCCGATTTACGAGTAATGTTCATTACGGGTTTTGCAGCGGTAGCACTCAATTCAAATAGTGATGCCCCTCCTGATGCAAAGGTTCTCTCTAAGCCATTTCACTTACGTGAACTCGTCAATGAAGTTGAAAAGATCCTTATCGCTGCTTAAAAAGTATTTTTTAAAGTTATTTGCATCTGTTGAAAGAGAAAATAAAATTAGGCATTGACGTTTGGCATTCTATATGGTGTATGCAACATCAATGAATGGGCGTGTAGCTCAGCGGGAGAGCACTACGTTGACATCGTAGGGGTCACAGGTTCAATCCCTGTCACGCCCACCATTCAACTTTATAGTATAAATAAATTATCGAATTATCGTATTCTTCCAAGGTACGGGATGCGTAAATAAAGATTCGGAAATAAGATTTTGCAACATGCATCTACAAAGGGCATACTTTACGGAGTGTTTCTAATATTTTTTACGTTCTGATAGCGCCTCTTGGGGGAAAAGTATCACAAACGTAATAACAGCCTCATTTTTCAACAGATTAGAAGTTTGATTTTAAAATTCTTTCCACAAGCATAGGCTTCCGTTCTAAAAAATATTGTTTATTTCCTGATCTATCCTCTGTTTTTCTTAATTCTTTCATGTCTATTGGTATACACTTGTTGTCTAAACAGTTAGATATAACAACAGTCACTTCGATAGATATAAAACACTTAACCTTAGAGCTGTATTTTGAGTTTACCAATTACAGATTATAATAAAATATTAAAAAGAGTAAAAAACACGATAAAAGCAAATTTTTTCATTCTAAAAATACATTGATTTATAATCATGTTTTATTGTTTGCCATGTTGAATGAGAAATCCGAATATCGTAATGTTTTCTCATTTCAAACCTATTTATATTGAATCAAACAAAACCGTCTCTCTTACACGTCATAAGAGGAATTAGTATTAAGTAAAAATTGTATAAAAAAGCACAAAAATGCCGATAAATGCCTCAAGTGCTGAGATCTATTGCAATATCGGAGGCTGACAAATAGGCAAAGTGTATGATAATGTCAGCTTATTTCTTCATAAGTGTAAAGATGATGGAGCTCAATGGATTTATCATTGTACCATTCACGAGCGCCAGAGTGAATTGAGCTTTAAGAGATATCTCTTAAAACAAAGCCTGTAAAATGGCATTCTCCTCACACTGTATTCCTATTGAAATAATGATCACCTTGAACCGTGTGAGTTTAGATCTTCAGAGCTCATCTGCATAACATTTTAATGTGATTGTTATCCAATATTAAAATACTTCTAACATGATGTACAAACTATAAAGAAATAAGAAAAAACATTTGAAAATGTAAATATGAAATCTAAAATTTAACTCTAAGATACAATCTATCTTCATTCATATAAATATACAGTATACATTCTTAAACCTATAAGACTAAGAAAACCTAAACATTGATGAAACCTATAACCCTACCTGAGAAACAGTGACAATCATGTTAAATCAAATTGTCCACAAGTGTCTCTCATTGAAAAAAACAATATCTTATCTGGACGGCACATATAACATCTTTTTATACGAAAAAACTATAAAGAAGTAATTCGTTATGAATCACAGCTTCCAAGACAAGAAGATATTTTCCACCTCTTGTGCCATCTGTAAATTCTCATCATAAACAGATATCGTTTTTATTCTTCAATGTTTCATAAACTGTTCTAAATCGAATCCATCATGCCTTGTATCTAATCAAAATCGATCTTACCAAAGATCATGCTAAAAAACGTAATAATATTATTCATAAAAAATAAAAAAATCACAATAGATGTTTTTTGGCAATTTCACCAGCATTAGCCGCAATGCTTAAATCTAATCTAAGAAATAAAATATTCATTTTCAGAAAGATGAAAAGAAGCTCATAAAAAAGAGTTTTTGTAATCTGTTTCCTAAAGCATGTGATATAGTAGCAACACGCGGCAAGAATATGCAATGCTAAATTTCAGCAATCAAAAGCAATTTTTACTGAAAAAAGAGAAAACAGCATCATTTTATACTAAAACAGTCAACAGAAAACGTTTAGCAACAAAATAAACCAAAAAACATCAAAAAGGTTCGGGATTATACAGAAAAATAAGCTAATAGAATAAAAGGAAAACTCTCTAACTTTTTATAGCCTATAAATATCATTTAAACATGGTGATCCCGACAGGATTCGAACCTGTGACCCACGGCTTAGAAGGCCGTTGCTCTATCCAGCTGAGCTACGGGACCCAACTGATTATTTTCTCAATTCAAAATAGCATCTTCAATTCAATGTGTCCAAGAATGCTGCCGATCACTGCGAAAATTATCAGAATAAGAAATAGCACGTCGAATCGATGTATGTTTCTTTTCTACACGGTAAGAGATAGCATTCTTACGTGCAAAAGCAATCGCTTCTTCCTTCCTATTAAATCGAATCCTTACCTGATTATTCATATCAGACGTTGCTGTGTAGCCCATAAGAGGTTCAAGCATTTTTGCTTTCATTGGCTCATACTCTAGAATCCAAAAACCTGTATTCCCCTTACCTGACTGCATAGCTGTCTTAGCAGGACTATAAATACGTGCGATCATGCCTTTTTCCTTCAGATTACACAACGCTTGGATGATAGTTTTCACCACACGTACCCAATTGGGTCATTCTCACACACTCAATTAAATATGGTCGGAGCGATAGGATTCGAACCTACGACCCCCTGATCCCAAATCAGGTGCGCTACCAGGCTGCGCTACGCTCCGCCATTTACATTTACTTGATGCACATTTCCTAAAATTTTCACAACAGAAGTGCAAGAGAAAAACACACTTTTTTTTAATTTTGTTGCATTTCTTTACAAAAAAGCACATTTTTTAATTTTTCCCTCTACTCAATAACAAATTTATTGACAAATAGTAGAAAATAACTTCCGTAAGAAAATCCAATCTATATTAAAAAATAACGAATTTCTCTATAAGGATTTCATAATTTTTATCCTGTTTTAAGCAAGCTCTCATTGTATCAAAACACATTCCACAGATACAATTTTAGAAAAAATGACTTAAATATCATAGAAAAACTTTCCCAAAGAGAACATAAGCCAGAAAATTCAGCTGTATTAAGCTTTTTTCCCCTCTTTTTCTATCTTCCCAAAGACTCTTTTATTAAAAATTCTAGAATCTTCTACAATCCAAATCCATAAACAACAAACATTTTTTCAAAGCACAAAGGTTTTATTATAAATAAAATAAAGCGCTCTTTTTAGAAAAATTTTCAAATACGAAGATGGTAAGAATTCAACATCATACAATAAAATCTCAAAGCTATTTAAAATAAAAACACGATAAGAGTAAAAAATACTATTTTTTACTCTTATATAGATATCCAAAAAGAAAAAAATTTAAATGACTTGTCTTCCACATATTGAAACGATAATAGAAGGACAGAATAAGTAAGCCATGATAAGGAGTATTTACGGATTTCTTCTATTTAAAACTTCAGCAATAACAGCACGTGTTATTTTTCTTTTTCTTTGTAATGCCAACTGATCAACAGAATCAATAACACGCTTCAATGAAAATAAAGAACGTTCACAACGGCTTACAAGATAATAAACCGTATCTGGATGTACAATAAGTTGCCTATCGGAAAAAAGCTTAAATGCAACAGCTGTTAACAATGCATCATCAGGCTGATTAATTTCAACGAACATCACCGAATTAAGACGACTTTTTAGATCATTTAACATTAAATTCCAAGCGGAAGGAAGTGTTTGTGCCGTCATCAATAAAGTAGCTTGTCGTGCATCAAGATTTGCTTGCTTAATACTGTTAATTAAATGAAAAAGTTCTGTCTCATTGATTTCACCTGTATCAATATCCTCTATTAAAAATGATCTGCCTAAAGAAGCCATAGTAACAGCCTGATCAAGTTCATTGTGCTGAATCCTGAAAGCATCTGCTTTTTGGAGCCATATATTAGAAAAATGCGTTTTTCCAGATCCTTCTTTACCAACCAAAACTGCAATAGGTAAGCTCCAATTGGGCCAGTGATCAATAAGCTGAAAAGCCATACGATTGCTTTCCGTTACCACTAAATCCTCAAATTGAAAAATCGGATCATAAGGAAAATTTAAAGATAATTGCGTTTCACGCCCATTCATTTTAGCGGCTCCGAATTTCCGCTTCGCGAATACATCTGAGAACTCAGATAAGTATGAAGAGCAAAACGAACTAAAACGCCAACAGCCGCTGCCGCAGGAACAGCAACAAGCATACCAGTAAAACCAAAGAGTGAAGAAAAAGCAAAAAGTGAAAACATCAACCATACAGGATGTAATCCCACTGATGAACCTACAAGCTTGGGTTGAAGAATATAACCTTCAATAAATTGACCAATTAAAAAAAGTGCCATCACAACAATGATTCCCCCCCAATTATTGGGATAAAACTGGACCCATGCAATACCAACAGAAAGGACCAAACCACTCAGTGTGCCGATATAAGGAATAAAGCTAATAAGACCAATAAACATACCAATCAAAAGACTAAAATTGAGTCCTGCAATCGTTAAACCAATAGCATAATAGCCTCCCAATATGAGACAAACTGTTCCTTGTCCACGAACAAAGCCTGCAATAGCTCTATCCATTTCATGAAAAATACTACGGACGGTTTCAAGATGATCACGCGGTATTAACGAATCGATTGCTGTTACCATACGTGGCCAATCTAATAACATATAAAATGCCACCACAGGTGCCACAACAAATAGGCTAATGATATTAACGATTGACTTTCCTGACTTTAAAAGTGAATTCAAAAGAGACGTAATAAAATCCGAACCTTCGCCCAAAAATCCTTTAATATTATTCCGTAATTCATTTGGATCACTTCCAAAATAGCGCCTTAACCAATCAAAATCATGCTCAACAAAAAAGGTTTGAATACGATTAATATAAACAGGTAAACCATCACTCATAAATTGCTGTATTTGCCAACTAATAACAGGAATCAAAATAACTAAAGCAGCAACAAAGGTAATAACAATAAATAAGGTAATAAGGACAGTCCCAAACACACGGCGAATACCAAATCTTTCAAGTAATTGAACAATAGGATTGAGAAAATAAGCCAACACAATCCCTGCCACAAAAGGAAGCAAAATCGATCCAAAAACAAACATAAAAAAAATGAAAAAAATCAGCGTACCAAGCCAAAAAAAGATTTGCCTTTTCATATTATTCGGCAACGGTAATTGAGTATACGCTGGCACATAAGTCTTATAACGATCACGAGATGTATTCTCACTCACTTTCTTTCTCATAAGTTGCCAAGAAGACTGTTCGTGATTATCTGATATCTTGCTCATAAAATATCCTAAAAAAATCTTCACAAAAAATTATAAACAACTTCAAAATAAGGTACAAGAAAAGTTGCTTATTTTCTTATCAATATCTCTTGCAGAGAGAACTCTATCATGGCATTGCATAATATCAAAACCTGATTTTCCATTAAAGGAAGGCTCCAATGAGCAATCAAGATCTTACAAATAATAAATCCAAGGCTGGGGATAAATCCAAAGCTGGTCTTACCTACGCAAAAGCCGGTGTAAACATCGATATAGGTAATGCTATGGTAGAAAAAATTAAACCCTTTATACGCGCGACAAAACGAGCCGGAGCAGATGCAGAAATTGGCGGGTTTGGTGGCCTTTTTGATTTAAAAGCAGCTGGCTTTACAGATCCTATCCTAGTAGCAGCCAATGATGGTGTGGGAACAAAATTAAAAATTGCCATTGAAGTGGGGCACCATAACACTGTAGGTATTGACCTTGTAGCTATGTGTGTCAATGATTTACTCGTACAAGGAGCTGAACCTCTCTTTTTTCTGGATTATTTTGCAACTGGAAAGCTCGACCCTGAACAAGGTGCTGCGATTGTTTCTGGTATTGCAGAAGGATGTAAACAAGCCGGTGCTGCTCTTATTGGAGGAGAAACTGCAGAAATGCCAGGAATGTATGCAGAGGGAGATTATGATCTAGCCGGTTTTGCTGTAGGAGCATGCGAACGCAGCAAGCTACTCCCTTCAAAAGATTTGATAGAAGGTGATGTTATATTAGGTCTAAGCTCCTCTGGAATTCATTCCAATGGCTTTTCGCTTGTTCGACGAATCATCCAGCAAAATTATCTCAAATGGAATAACCCTGCCCCTTTTTCCCCCGAAAACAGCCTTGGTATAGCACTTCTTACACCAACACGCATTTATGTAAAATCGCTTCTTCCCATCATGCGAAAATATGAAGGGATTAAAGCTCTTGCTCATATTACGGGTGGAGGCTTTCCTGAAAATATTCCACGTGTCCTTCCATCTTCTCTCTGCGCTGAAATTAATCTTTCTACCATCAATGTTCCAGCAGTATTTTCATGGATTGCCAAACAAGGTAAAATAGAAGAAAGAGAAATGTTAAGAACATTCAATTGTGGTATTGGCATGATCATTATCGTAGCACAGCATGCAGCTGAAACAATTACACAAGCTATTGAAAGAAAAGGAGAAACTGTAACTCCGCTTGGCATTTTAACAAAATGCCAAGATCAAAATAAAGGAATACTTTATAAAGGGGTACTGCATTTATGAAAAAAAAATTGTCGTTTTTATTTCTGGTAATGGGTCCAATATGGTCGCCCTTGCTCAAGCTAGTCAACAAAAAGAATATCCTGCTGAAATCGTCGCGGTTATTTGCGATAATCCGCGCGCAAACGGTATTGAAAAGGCGCAAAACCATAACTTACCTATTCATATTGTTGATCGTAAAATTTACAAAACAAAAGAAGAGCATGAAGAAAATATTTTTACGATTTTAGATCAATATAAACCGGATTTTCTCTGCTTTGCAGGGTATATGCGTCTTATCTCACCACGTTTTGTAAAACTTTATGAAGGACGAATTTTAAACATTCATCCTTCTCTTTTGCCTTCATTTAAAGGCTTAAACACACATGAAAAAGCTTTACAAGCAGGTGTAAAAATCACGGGTTGCACTGTTCATCTTGTTACAGAAGACATGGATGCAGGAAAAATCCTTGCCCAAGCAGCCGTTCCAGTCTATCCCCATGATACTGCTGAGTGCTTAGCACAAAGAGTTCTTAAAGTAGAGCATAAACTCTACCCCGAAGCTTTAAAAGCATTTATTGAAGGAAAGAGCAAAATGATAGATACGCAACAACAGCTTTTATCTTTTTGAGTGTATCAACAATCTATTAATCAGCATATTTCAATGCTTTACACATAGTTTTTGCTCAGTTTCTACAATTGAAAATCTCTATGAAATGTTGACATAATAGAGTCCATCTCTTCATAAATTTTTGCACAAAATATGTGGTGTTTTTGAATTTTAGTTCATTTTCAAAATTCTTCTTTATTCAGTTCTATGACATTATCATAAACACTATTTATCAAAATACTCTCGTATTTCGCCTAAAAAATCTTAAAATACGCAATTTTCTATTGCATAATTTTTTGCTCATGACGAAAGTGTTTCTTTAACTGTTAGAGCTAACTGTTTGAGTGTAAAAGGTTTAGATAAAAAACCAAAAACAGCATCTTGTGGAAGATTTTTAGCAAAAGCATCTTTTGCATATCCAGAAACGAAAAGAAATTTGATACCAGGATAGTTTTTACGGACTTCCTTCAATAAAGTGGGTCCATCCATTTCTGGCATCACCACATCGGAAACAATAATATCAACATCTCCTTTTTGTTCCTCAAGAATAGAGAGTGCTTCCACCCCACTTGCTGCCTCTAAAACCGTATATCCTCTCATTTGAAGAGCTCTTACCCCCCCCATTCTGACCGCATCTTCATCTTCAACCAATAAAACAGTCGCAGATCCTGTTAAGTCTATATTTTTATCTTTCTCTTCATCTTTTTCAATCTTTTGAGAAATTTCTCCTTTTATATTGGGGATATAACGGGGAAGAAAAATATGAAATATTGCTCCTTCACCTTCTTTACTTTCACAATAAATATACCCACCGCTCTGCTTGATAATTCCATAAACCATTGATAAACCAAGTCCTGTTCCTTTTCCAACTTCTTTTGTTGTAAAAAATGGCTCAAACATTTTTTCTTGTATAGCAGCAGATATACCAGCCCCTGTATCTGAAATAGTCAATTGCACATACTCGCCAATTGCTAATCCAAGATGATTAAATTCAGCACTTTGTTGCTTTGTAATATTATTTGTCGCAATCGTAACAATACCTCCATCTAACATGGCATCACGCGCATTAATAACCAAATTCATAATAACACGCTGAAAAGATGCTTGATCAACTTCAACGCTCCACAAATCTCTTCCATGGATAATTTTTAACTGAATATTATTCCCCAAAAGTGGTAAAATAAGATTGCGGATATCTGATAAAAATTCAGTAAAATCAACTTCTTCAGGTCGAAGTGTTTGCTTTCTAGAAAAAGCTAATAATTGCTGGACAAGAGCAGCTGCACGATTAGCATTGTTTTTAATATTGATCAGATCAGCATGAGCAGGATCAGAACTACGATGCGTATTTAAAAGAAGATCACACGACATTAAAATTGCTGTTAAAACATTATTAAAATCATGAGCAATGCCGCCAGCCAACTGTCCTACAGCTTGCATCTTCTGACTTTGCATCATTTTATCTTCAAGAGTTTTTTGTTCGGTTGTTTCAATCACAGAGATAATAAGCAAATCTTGCAATGCATCACTGTGATAGGGCGGTACAGACATAATATGGAGCCGTAAATGGCATTCTTCATTTTTTTCTAAAACAGTTTCTAGAGAAACAAAATAATTTTTATTTGTCGCAATTCTCTGAAAAGAACGCTCTAACTGCACACAATCACGACGAGAAATAACATCATAAAAATTGACAGCTTTGTCCATACATCCCGTAAGTGATGAAAAAGCTTTATTCATATGAACCAATTGCCCTGCATGATCCACCACAGCTATTGCAAAAGGACTCGCATCAAAATATTCTCCTAATATACTGGGTAATTTTAATTGATCATCCTCTTCTTTTTGTATTTGTTGTGGAATGATCACAATACGATAAATGGCCTCCTCTTCTAAGAGAGAAGAAACAGATATAAGACAATGGAATATTTTCTCACAAGTCGTGTGTGAATTTAAACATAACGAAAACCTATAAGGTAAAGAGTAACCTGAACTTTGATATCTGTTGGTTTGCAAACAGATATCACTCCATGAGCTCTTAGCGCCAACGCTATCAAATAACGAATCAAAATTATGTTGACCAATTGAGAAATTCGCTAAATCAATTGAGAACCATTCTGCAAAAGGCGCATTGACATAAAGAATAGTTCCTTGTCTATTAACGGATACAAAACCAATAGAAGCTTGATCCAAGTGATTGATAGCCTCTTGAAGGTTCGAGAAAAAAACTTCTCGCGTTTGTTGTAAGTGCGAAATATCAGTAATACGCCAAAATAAAAGCTTTTTTTTCTGTTTTGTGATAGGTTGAACGGAAATATTATACCAAACAGATTTTTTTGGTGTAGAATCAGTAAAAATTGGCTGTTCTACTCTTAATTCCTCTTGCGCTGCAAGATTATTACAGGCTGCAACCTTTAAGCGGTACGAGAGTGCACCAGCTCCTGGAAGATCCGCAATAACCCTATAACAAGACACTTCAGGCTTATAGGTCAGAATTTTTCGATAGTTTTGATTAGAATAATAAACAAAACCAGAAAGATCAGAGATTACAATTGTATCATCGCTCCTATTAAAGATGCTAAAATCAAAATCTTCATGCGACCACACATGATATCTTAAAATTCCCATTCCACACAAAACGAGTGTTGCAACACCGATCATTGCTAGAATCAAAAAAGATATTGATATCGCCTGTTGCAAATAGTTTTGTGTATAAAAAAAACCTAAAATACCCACAATGAAAAGAAAACCTAATACAAAAACAACACCAAAAATCACAACTCTCCGATGAAACGAAGACGCTGATCTTTCATTATTCTCAAAATCTTTATCCATCTCTCTTTGCCTTAGCTTATAGCTATTTCTTATGTCACAAAACTTCCTTTATATTCGTTGTTATGTTGTTATAAAGTATATACTATGATATTATCTAAGATAAGCTCGCTTAATATTCAAAAGTTTATTTCTTACCATTATAAGTGAACCTTTTGAGGGTATGTTTATAAATTTATCTCAATAAAAAATAATATTTCCATCCAAAATGGGAGAAAATCTATGTATATCTGGTTATCAGAGCAAATAGGTGTATCTGCTGCAAACATAACGATAAGCTTTTTGCTTTTTATAATAACAATCGCAGCTATTACCGTAATTATCGTGTTTTTACGTCGCTTAGGTACGGGAAGATACAGCATTAATAGAAAAAAAAGTCTATCACGATTAGCATTATGTGAAGTAATTTCTATAGATCGAGCACGCCGCCTTGTTTTAGTCCGTTGCGATAATAAAGAACATTTGCTCCTTATTGGCGGATTAACAGATGTGGTTGTAGAATCTGATATTACTGGTACATCAAAAATACAAAAAAGAGAAACACACACACATCTAAATTCCGCCCTTCCAGAAAGAAACGATATATCGGATAAAAGTCCCTCTCCTTTTACGAATCAAGCAGTAAAAGATTCAGCCATCACCGCCGAAATTGAGGGGCGGCAAGAACCATCTTTATTCATTCCTACCCCTCAAAAATAAAATATACAATTTTATCACCACGAATTTCGTTTGTTTATCATCTCAATAACCTTAATCATCGCGATAAACTCTTTCACGTCGTTCATGACGTTCTTGCGCTTCCAATGACAAAACGGCTATCGGCCGAGCCTCAAGACGCTTTATACTAATGGGTTCGCCGGTTTCTTCACAAAAACCGTATGTCCCATTATCAATGCGCTCTAAAGCAGCATCTATTTTTGAAATAAGTTTCCTCTGACGATCACGAGCACGTAATTCGATTGTACGATCAGTTTCACAAGAAGCCCGATCAGTCAAATCGGGCTGACCAACATTCTCTTCCTGCAAATTTTCCAAAGTCTCACGAGCTTCTTTTAATATATCATTCTTCCAAGAAACCAATTTAGCACGAAAATACGCCTTTTGCCGCTCATTCATAAAAGGCTCATCTTCACTAGGGCGATATTGACCATCAATCTCTTCGCTCATGCAATAAAAAACCTCCACATATGCTATGTGTGGTCTATATATTGTGCAATACCCATCAACACAAGAGTAAAATGTTTTTTCATAACAATCGACGAATATATCTAAATGCACTGTTTAGGTTTGATCGCTTTTTTATGTAGATTGGATTCTTGATCAAATCTCATCCAGAATCATTTTTCTCGCTTATTGAAAAACCTTAAAAAGAAGGAAATCAGATATCAGAGCCATCCCTCCCCTACTCTCTACATTGTTTAAAATCTAAATGAAGCAACAATAAATCATTTCATCAATGCAAAAAAATAAAATCTTTATAAAGGCAAAGTGTGATATTCACGTTTCAAATACATCAAAGCATCTTTTTCTTGATTACAGTTAATTGCAACAACCTCACCAATCAAAACACAATGAGTTGCGTGTTCGTGCCAACAAATCAAACGACAATCAAACGACGCTAGAGCGTCTGAAAGACTGGGCGCCCCCGTTTGCAAAGCTCCCCATTGAGCAACATCAAAACGCTCATTTTGTGTAGAATTGCAACGCCTCGAAAAAACATCCGCTAATGAGCGATGTTTTCCTGCCAAGCTATTAACACAAAAATTTCCATTCTCCATAAACACCTGATTCTTTAAATTATGACGCATGAGACAAACAAGAAGGGTTGGAGGATTATCAGATAAAGAACAACACGCCGAAACAGTCACCCCACGTCTTCCCTTAATACCATTTGTTGTCACAATATGCACAGCTCCTGCAAAAAGACTCATGGCATCTCGATATTCTTGGGAAGAAACCGCAATAGTATGTTTATGTTGAAGTTCAGGCATCAAATATGTTTTATGATTCGACATATCTTTCACTTATAAAGCTTTAAAATTTTAAGCAATCTTTCCATAAAAAGACCTATAATACATATTTTTTCTTTTCCGTCATAACACAAAAAATATTTGTGTATACACAGCGATATGATAAAAACTGCCAATCTAAGGAGATTTTAATGCCCCATTCTCATCTCATTTCGCCTTCTCTCTTGGCTTCTGATTTTTCTAAACTTGGACAAGAAATGTTAGATGTTGTTGATGCTGGTGCAGATTGGCTTCATCTTGATATTATGGATGGGCACTTTGTTCCTAACATCACCTTTGGTCCTGAAATCGTCAAAGCTCTGCGCCCATTAACAAAAGCAATATTTGATGTCCACCTGATGATCGCACCAGTAGACCCTTATTTAGAAGCTTTTGCAAAAGCAGGTTCAGATATTATAACTATTCATGCTGAAGCAGGTCCACATCTTCATCGTTCATTACAAACAATCAAAAAAATGGGGAAAAAAGCAGGAATCGCACTCAATCCAAGCACCCCTGAACATGTACTTGAATATTTGCTTGATCAATTAGATCTCATTCTCATCATGACGGTCAATCCCGGTTTTGGTGGACAAAGTTTTATTCCAGAAATAAAAGATAAAATTAAGCGCGTTAAAAGCATGATTGCAAACCGCCCTATTGATCTTGAAGTTGATGGTGGTATCACCGTTGATACAATTGGGATAGTTGCAAAAGCTGGTGCAAATGTATTTGTCGCAGGCTCTGCAATTTATAAAGATGGAAATAAAGAGCTTTACAGAACACGTATTAATGCATTGCGCCAAGCCGCAATCCTCTCACAACAAGGAAAAAAATGATGATCGCACGTTATTCCCGCCCTGCAATGGTAACAATTTGGTCTCCCGAAACAAAATATCGTATTTGGTTTGAAATTGAAGCCCATGCCTGTGATGCCCTTGCTCACTTAGGGATTATTCCGAAAGAAGCCGCCAAAGTCATTTGGGAAAAAGGGGCAGCAGCTAAATTTGATATCAATCGCATTGATGAAATTGAAGCAATTACCAAACATGATGTTATCGCATTTCTAACCCACCTAGCTGAATTCATTGGACCAGAAGCACGTTTTATCCACCAAGGCATGACATCATCTGATGTTCTCGATACAACGCTGAACATTCAATTGATGCGTGCGAGTGATATTTTGCTAGAGGATATAGATCAACTTCTTGAAGCATTAAAAAGACGTGCTTTTGAGCATAAAGAGACAATCACCATTGGGCGGAGTCATGGCATTCATGCCGAACCGACAACATTTGGAATCAAGTTTGCTCTTGCATACGCTGAATTTTCCCGTTGTCGCAAACGTCTTCTTGCCGCACGAGAAGAAATTTCTACTTGCGCGATTTCAGGAGCTGTAGGAACTTTTGCAAATATCGATCCACGCGTTGAAGCACATGTAGCAAAAGCCTTGAAGATGCGTGCTGAACCGGTTTCCACCCAAGTAATACCAAGAGATCGTCATGCTATGTTTTTTGCAACACTTGGTGTTATTGCTTCCTCTATTGAAAGGCTAGCAATAGAAATACGCCATTTACAACGAACAGAAGTTCTTGAAGCAGAGGAACATTTCTCACCTGGGCAAAAAGGTTCATCGGCAATGCCTCATAAACGTAATCCAGTTTTAACAGAAAATTTAACTGGATTAGCCCGCATGGTACGTGCATTTGCACTCCCAGCCATGGAAAATGTAGCTCTTTGGCATGAACGTGATATTTCTCATTCATCTGTTGAGCGTTATATTGCTCCAGATGCGACGATTACACTTGATTTTGCTCTTTCTCGCCTCACATCTGTCATTGAAAATCTCATTGTCTATCCAGAAAATATGCAAAAAAATCTCAATAAATTCCGCGGTCTTGTTCACTCACAACGGGTTCTTTTAGCCCTCACACAAGCAGGGATTAGTCGTGAAGATTCTTATCGGATTGTACAACGAAATGCGATGAAAGTTTGGGAACAAGGAAAAGATTTTTTAGAAGAACTCCTCAACGACAAAGATGTTACCAAAGCTTTAAGTGAAGAAGAACTTCGCGAAAAATTTGATCTTTCTTACCACACCAAACATATCAATACGATTTTTAAACGTGTTTTTGAAGAACAATAAAGCGACATAGAAAACCAAAATCCATTCCACCTATGATCAAAAATCTGTTGTAACAAAGAAAACAATTCATGAAAGCAAATCAACTCGATATTCTTATTGTTCCTGGCTACAAAGGATCTGGTCCAGATCATTGGCAAACACGCTGGGAAAAAAAATTGTCGACAGCCAGCCGCATTGAACAACTCCATTGGTCAAAGCCTGTTTGTGAAGAGTGGGTTAACAAAGTTAAAACCGCCATCGCAAAAGCTCAAAGGCCTGTTATGCTTATTGCTCATTCATTAGGAGTTCCCAGTGTTATTCATGCAACTGTACAAAATACAGAAAAAATTTGTGGCGCTTTCTTTGTTGCACCTCCAGATGTCGCCAATGAAAAAATACGTCCCAAACATTTAATGACATTTGGCCCCTATCATCGCCAAAAGCTTCCTTTTCCTTCTATTGTCATAGCTAGTCGCAACGATGAGTTTTGTCAATTTTCAGTAGCAGAAAAAATTGCCAATGATTGGGGATCACTCTTTGTTGATGCTGGGTATTCTGGCCATATTAACGCAGAATCCGGACACGGACCTTGGCCTGAAGGGCTTATGGTCCTCTCTCACTTTCTTGCAAAAATTTGATCCAAAAGAGGTGATCTTCTTTCTCATCACTTATGTATCTTCACCTTTGGGTAAACGTGTAATGATAAAAATTATAAAAGTATCATAGCAATATCATTGAGAAATTCTATCAATTAGGATAGTATCATTTATTAATGTTATTAAAAACCTCTCAAGATAAATAGAGAATCATGATGAATCGTCGCCACCGTATTTATGAAGGCAAGGCTAAAATTTTATATGAAGGACCTGAACCAGGGACTTATATTCAATTTTTTAAAGATGATGCAACTGCCTTTAATGCAAAAAAACATGAAATTATCGACGGAAAGGGAGTTTTAAACAACCGAATTTCGGAACATATTTTTAGCCATCTTGGACGTTTGGGCATCCCAACACATTTTATCAAACGTATAAACATGCGCGAACAGCTTATTAAAGCGGTGGAAATCATTCCATTGGAAGTTGTTGTTCGCAATGTTGCTGCCGGCTCTCTTGCTAAGCGTTTAGGACTGGAAGAAGGAACCCCGCTTCCGCAATCCATCATTGAATTCTACTATAAAAATGATTCTCTCGATGATCCTATGGTAACGGAAGAACATATCACAGCTTTTGGGTGGGCTGTCCCACAAGAGATAGAAGATATCATGCAACTTTCAATTCGTATTAATGATTTTCTTTCTGGGCTTTTTGCCGGTGTTAACATCCAATTAATTGATTTTAAAATGGAATTTGGTCGCCTGTGGGAAGATGAAACAATGCGCATTGTTCTTGCTGATGAAATCTCTCCTGATTCTGCACGACTATGGGATATGCACACACAAGAAAAAATGGATAAAGACCGTTTTCGTCGTGATATGGGAGGGCTTATTAATGCCTATCAAGAAGTTGCCAAACGTCTTGGTATTATGAATGAAAACGAACCAACACGACCAAGTGGTCCCGTTCTCGTAAAGTAAAAACAAGATAAAAAACATCACCTTATACAAACACCCCTCTTCAAAGGAGAGGTTCTTTTAAAAAGCAGGAAGCAAAAAATGAAAGCACGCATTACAGTTACTTTAAGAGAAAGCGTTCTTGATCCACAAGGAGAAGCGATTGTCGGTGCTTTAAAAAGTTTGGCTTTCGAAGGCATTCAATCTATTCGTCAAGGAAAGGTTTTTGATATTGTTCTTGATGATCTACCTTCTGAAACTGCAAAGAAAAAACTTGAACAAATGTGTGAAGAGTTACTCGCAAATACTGTCATTGAAAATTATACAATCAAACTTCTGTAAGTGAAACGCTCATGAAAACTGCCATCATTCAACTTCCTGGATTAAATCGTGATCGAGATATGGTTGCAGCATTACATCATATAACGGGAGTTGAGCCACTAAAAATTTGGCAAACAGAAACAACAATTCCAGATGTAGATGTTATTATTATTCCTGGTGGTTTTTCCTATGGCGACTACTTAAGATGTGGTGCAATTGGAGCGCGAACTCCCGTCTTAAAAGCCATTCGTGAAAAAGCACAAGAAGGTACGACAATAATAGGTATCTGTAATGGATTTCAAATTTTGTTGGAAGCAGGATTATTACCCGGTACTTTAATGCGTAACGCTTCTTTAAAATTTGTTTGTCGTGAAATCAAACTTGAAGTCGTTAACGCCAAGACAAAATTTTCTCGATATTATTCTAAAGGACAAATTATTCGTTGTCCTGTTGCCCATCATGACGGAAATTATTTTGTTGATAGTGAAACATTGAAACAAATGGAAGACAATGAACAAATTGTTTTTCGCTATGCAGAAAATACAAACCCGAACGGCTCAATGAAAGATATTGCTGGTATTGTTAATAAAGTTGGTAATATTCTTGGTATGATGCCCCATCCTGAAAACTTTATTGAACCCGCCCACGGAGGTACTGACGGTCGTTTACTTTTTCAAAGTGCTTTAGAGTTAGTAAATGGATAATGCTGCAAAAGTACTCGCGCTCCATAATTTAAAAAAACAAGGATTTATACCATTTCTCGCATCATAAATCTATAAACAAAGCTCTTCACAAACAACAATGGATATTATTTTCTAAACACATAATTATTTAAGACCATTTTTAGTCTTAAATCCCACCAAACAAACGGACAAAATCTTCAGCTTACTGTCTATAAATATTTTTATTATTAAACAACATTATTGTTTATAATATAAGCTGCTAGGTAAAAAAATAAAAATACTAAATTTCGATTAATTTGACGGATAAATACTCATGAAGCCTTGCAATAACATCACTATTACACCAGAACTCATTGCACAACACGGGCTAAAAGAAGATGAATATCAACGTATCCTGACGTTAATCGGTAGAGAACCCACATTTACTGAACTAGGAATTTTTTCTGCAATGTGGAACGAGCATTGTTCCTATAAATCATCTAAAAAATGGCTAAAAACTCTTCCGACAGAAGGAAAATGTGTCATCCAAGGACCTGGTGAAAATGCTGGTGTTGTTGATATTGGCGAAGGACAATGTGTTGTTTTCAAAATGGAAAGCCATAACCACCCTTCTTATATTGAACCTTATCAAGGTGCAGCGACAGGTGTTGGTGGTATTTTACGTGATGTCTTTACAATGGGAGCCCGTCCTGTTGCTGCTATAAATGCATTGCGATTTGGTGCTCCTGATCACCCACGAACACGCCATCTTGTTTCTGGTGTTGTTTCTGGAATAGGTGGTTACAGCAATTCTTTTGGTGTTCCAACGGTTGGTGGAGAAGTAAATTTTGATGAGCGTTATAATGGCAATATCCTTGTTAACGCTTTTGTCGCCGGTATTGCAAAGACAGACGCCCTTTTTTATTCTAAAGCACAAGGCATCGGACTCCCTGTTGTTTACCTTGGTGCAAAAACAGGACGTGATGGTGTCGGTGGAGCAACAATGGCCTCTGCTGAATTTGATGATTCAATCAGTGAAAAACGCCCAACTGTTCAAGTAGGTGATCCTTTTACAGAAAAATGTCTTCTTGAAGCATGTTTAGAGCTCATGGAACTTGGAGCCGTAGTTGCTATTCAAGATATGGGGGCAGCAGGACTTACCTCTTCTGCTGTTGAAATGGGTGCAAAAGGAAATCTAGGGATACAGCTTAATCTCGATACAGTTCCTGTTCGAGAAGAAAACATGACAGCCTATGAAATGATGCTTTCTGAAAGTCAAGAGCGCATGCTCATGGTTCTTAAACCAGAACTAGAAAAGCAAGCAGAAGCAATTTTTCATAAGTGGGGGTTGCATTTTTCTATCATTGGGAAAACAACCGATGATTTACGTTTTCGTGTATCTCATCAAGGGGAAGAAGTTGTCAATCTTCCCATCAAAGAGCTTGGTGATGAAGCGCCTGTTTATGATCGTCCTTGGAGTGAGCCGGCAAAAAAAACATCCTTGAAAGCAGAAGACGTCAAAAAAGTTGAAAATCTTGGTGATGCGCTTCTGAGCTTATTGAATTCTGCTGATCAAAGTTCTCGGCGATGGGTTTATGAACAATATGATACTCTTATCCAAGGAAATAGCCTTGTTTGTCCAGGAGGTGATGCAGGCGTTATCCGTTTAGGAAACAACAGCAAACGTGCTCTTGCTTTTTCTTCTGATGTAACACCTCGCTATTGTGAAGCAGACCCTTATGAAGGAGGAAAACAAGCTGTCGCAGAATGCTGGCGAAACATTAGTACGACAGGTGCAACACCACTGGCTGCTACAGATAATCTCAATTTTGGTAACCCTGAAAAACCTGAAATTATGGGACAGCTGGTTTTTGCTATTAAAGGTATAGGAGAAGCTTGTAGAATCCTCGATTTTCCTATCGTTTCAGGCAATGTTTCTCTTTACAACGAAACAAATGGGGAAGCCATTCTTCCAACCCCCACAATTGCTGGTGTAGGTCTTCTTAATGATTGGTCTAAAATGGTAACAATAAGTGGTATGCAAAATGGAGATATTCTTGTTTTAGTAGGAAATTGCGGCTCCCATTTAGGACAATCAATCTATGCACGTAACATTTTAAATATTGATGCAGGTGCCCCCCCCCCTGTAGATTTACAACTTGAAAAAAAGCATGGTCAATTTATTCGAGATGTCATACATCGTGGTTTTGTTCATGCTGCTCATGACATTTCTGACGGAGGATTAGCGATAGCACTTGCTGAAATGGTGATTAAAGCAGGTAAAGGAATCAAAGTAAAATTAAGCAATAAATCACCCCATCATGCAGAACTTTTTGGAGAAGACCAAGGACGTTATCTTTTAGCCGTCAAACCTCACTCTCTTAATAGTCTTAAAGAGCTCGCACAAATAAGTGCAGTTTCTTTAACAGAGCTAGGTCAAGTTGCAGGTGATGCACTTGATATAGATGGAATACTAAAACTTTCTATAGACAAACTCACAAAAGCCTATGAAAACTGGTTTCCACAATTTATGGGTGAAGAGTAAAAATTGTTTTTCTCTTAAACAGCCTTTATAAAAAAATGAACAACATAGGAGAATAATGATGGCAATGAGTGCCCATGCAATTGAAACGCTTATTCGTGAAGGCATTCCTGATGCTACTGTAACAATTCGTGATCTTGCTGGAGATGGGGAACATTATGCTGCAGAAGTTATTTCTGAAAGTTTTCGTGGTAAAACCCGTGTTCAACAACATAAAATGGTCTATGATGCCCTTAAAGGCAATATGGGAAATGACCTTCATGCCTTAATGTTGCAAACAAATATCCCAAAATAATCTAAAATTTCTTCTTGCATTCACTCATTTAATACGATTAAAAACAGTATGAATATAAATTACACACTTATAAAAATCTGAAATATCGAGGGATAAAAATGACCACTGTTCATGATTTTATTGACAACGAGATTAAAACAAACGACGTCATTTTATTCATGAAAGGAACACCTGACGCTCCGCAATGCGGGTTTTCAGGACAAGTTGTTCAAATCCTTGACTATTTAGGATTGAATTATAAAGGAATTAATATCTTAACTTCTAACGAATTGCGTCAAGGAATTAAAGATTACTCAAATTGGCCAACAATTCCACAGCTGTATATCAAGGGTGAATTTGTCGGAGGCAGTGATATTGTTAAAGAGATGTTTCAAAACAATGAGTTACAGGAACTTTTGAAAGAAAAAAATATTCCCTGTAATCAATCATAGGTATCTTTCATTTTATTCAGACTCTTAAAAAGAGCTGTTTTCAGACGAAATTTCTATTTCAAGGATGCCATATGTCATATTCAGTCGATGAACAAACGCATAGTGATGCGATTAGAAAAAAAATTGGCTATAAAGAATTTGTTATTCTTATTGCTTCGCTCATGGCTATTAACGCTATAGCTGTTGATATTATGCTGCCAGCTATGCCTAATATTTTAGATGGCTTAAATGTTCTCAATGAAAATGATCAACATTATATCATTTCGAGTTATCTTATTAGCTATGGTATTGCTCAAATATTTTTCGGTCCAATAAGCGATAGGTATGGGCGACGTAAACTTATTCTTATTGGTCTTGCTTTTTATTCATTTACGGCGATTGGTTGTGCCTTTGTAACTGATTTTTCTCTCTTACTTATTTTGCGTATCTTACAAGGTATTGGAGGAGCTGCTATGCGGGTTCTTACAGTTTCCGTCGTACGTGATCTTTACAGTGGTCGAAAAATGGCAGAAGTTATGTCTATTGTTATGATGGTTTTTCTTGTTGCACCAATGGTTGGTCCCGCAACAGGACAGATCATTTTACTGCTCGGACATTGGCAATATATTTTTATTTTCATGGCAATGATTGGTTTCGGGTTGATGATTTGGATTCAATTCCGCTTGCCGGAAACTCTTTATGCGCAACGCTCTCTTTCCTTTTCTTCAGTCAAACATAATTTATGGATTGTAATAACCAATCGCACAACACTTTGCTATACACTAGCAACTTCGATTATTTTAGGCTGTATCTTTACCGCCGTTAATACATCACAACAAACGTATGAAGGGATCTATAATCTAGGACTTTGGTTCCCTATTGCCTTTGCAGTTGGTGCTGCATTTCAGGCTTTCTCATCATTCATGAACTCTCAACTCGTTGGACGCCTTGGAATGCGGCGTATTGCTCATACTATGCTTTTGCTCTTTTGTATCACTTCATGTGTATGGTTTATTGGCTCTATCTTAACAGATGGTATCCTTCCTTTTGCTTTTTACATGCTGTTATTCTGTATATTGATGTTTGCCTGCGGTGGCATTATGGCCAATTTCAATACACTCGCTCTCGAATCTGTGGGGGAAATTGCTGGAACAGCTTCTTCTGTATCCGGCTTTCTTCAAACATCTATCGGTGCAGGACTCAGCTTTTTTATTGCCCAACAATTTGATGAAACAACCATCCCAAACTCAGCAGGATTTTTCTTTCTGAGTCTCACTGCCATACTTCTCGTCTTATGGGCTGAACGTGGTCATCTTTTTAGGCAATATCATAGTAATCCTAACGAATAAATATTACTACGAAAGATTAATAACATCTCTCTTGAACAATAAGAAGATAAACCTATCAGACAAAATAAAACATCTCCAAATAGAACACTCTTGTGTTAAACATTCACATTGTTTGTTTAAAGGTACAGCTCTCGAAATATCAAATCATTTCACGACAGCACCTATAAATGCTGTAATGTTAAAAAACAGTTTTGATTGATTTAACCTGAACAAGATCGAAATAGAAAAAACTTACGCTTTAGGTTTTTCGTTCAATATAAAAATAATAAATTATCTTTATAAATTAATATCTTACACAATCATAAAACCATAGGGAACTTTCCCGTGTATAAAATACATTTAATTGATAAATTTTCCTGATTTTGGAAATCCTCTTGGAATCAAACGCCCGACGCCCGCACGCATTCCCATCCATTCAATGAGATCATCAGCTTGACGGTTAAAGATTCGTTCAGCTGTATCTTGCCAACTTAAGCCTTCTGATAAATTAAAAGTCTTGGCATCAACAACAACACCTTCTTTATAACGCTGTAAACGAACACCCTTACCGCGATTCATTTCTGGTATTTGTTCAATAGAAAAAATAAGCATTTTACGGTTTTCACCGACTACAGCAACATGATCACCATTTACCGGAACACAAAGCTTTACCTTATCAGGAGCTTTCACATTCATCACTTGCTTTCCTTTTCGTGTATTGGCGAGCACTTCTGCAGAAGAAACAATAAAACCATTACCGTGAGATGAAACCAAAAGCAATTTTTCCTCGGCGTGATGCACAAAAGCTGTGAGAACATCGTGCTCATCATCCATATCAACTAAGAGACGAATAGGTTCACCATGTCCCCGCCCTCCAGGTAAATTATTTGCACCAATAGCAAAAAACTTCCCCCCCGTACTGATCAGCACAATCTTGTCGGTCGTAAATGCTGGAAAGGCTAACTTTAAACTGTCTCCTTCTTTAAAAGAAAGTGCTTTATAATCGGTCAAATGTCCCTTCAAAGCGCGCATCCACCCCTTTTCAGAAATAACAATAGTAATCGGTTCTTTTTCGATCATTGCTTGTTGAATATCATCAAGATCATGTCTTGGTGCCTCTTCAAACGTCGTACGTCTTTTCCCCAAGAGTGTTTCAGGACCAAAAGTGTTTCGAACTTTTTTGATTTCTTCTGAAATTATTTTCCACTGTTTTATAGGAGAAGCTAACAAATTCTTTAGCTTTTCTTTTTCAGCTTTCAAACTTTCAAATTCTTTACGAATTTCAAATTCCTCAAGCTTACGCAAAGAACGCAAGCGCATATTAAGAATAGCTTCAGCTTGATTTTCTGTTAATTCAAACCGATTAATCAGCTTCTTTTTCGGTTCATCATCTTCACGAATAATCTGAATGACCTCATCGAGATTTAAATAGGCAATCAGATATCCATGAAGAATTTCCAATCGGCTATCAATTTGATCAAGCCGATAATGAGAGCGACGAATAAGTACTTCTTGACGATGTTCAAGCCATTGCTGCAAACTTTCTCGCAAAGAAAGGACATTAGGTATTTTTCCCAAAGACAAAACATTCAGATTAAGGGGAAATCTTACTTCAAAGTCAGTCAATTTAAAAAGGGATTCCATAAGAAGTTCCGGATCAACCGACCGATTTTTAGGAACAAGCACGATGCGGATATCTTCTGCTGATTCATCTTGGATATCCTCAAGCATTGGCAATCGGCGTGCAAGCAATAACTCTGCTGTTTTTTCAATAAGACGTGACTTTTGAATCTGATAGGGAATTTCAGTCACAACAATCACATAAGAACCACGGCTACCAGGCTCCTGATGCCAACGTGAACGCAAGCGAAAAAATCCACGCCCAACACGATAGGATTCCTCAATACTTTTTTTAGGTTCAACTAAAATTCCCCCCGTCGGAAAATCAGGACCAAGAACGAATTGATTTAATTCCTCATCATTTACATCGGGATGCGCAATCAAATGGAGCGCTGCATCACAAAGCTCAGCAACATTATGGGGTGGAATAGATGTTGCCATACCAACAGCAATACCAGAAGAACCATTTGCTAAAAGATTAGGGAAAGCTCCTGGTAAAACAACAGGCTCTTCATCTTCCTCATTATAGGTTAAACGAAAATCAATAGCATTCTCATTAATTCCTTCAAGTAACAATGCAGCCACTTCAGTCATACGTGCTTCCGTATAACGCATGGCAGCAGCATTATCACCATCAATATTACCAAAATTGCCTTGCCCATCAACCAACGGATAACGAACAGCAAAACTTTGAGCCAAGCGCACCAAGGCATCATAAATAGACGAATCCCCATGAGGATGAAATTTTCCCATGACGTCACCAACAATCCGCGCACATTTCGCATAAGACTGTCCAGGATTTAGTTTGAGAAGACGCATCGCATGAACAATCCGCCGGTGGACAGGCTTCAATCCATCACGCACATCAGGCAATGCACGGTGTGTAATCGTAGAAAGTGCATAAGCCAAATAACGTTCCTGTAAAGCAGAACGTAATTCTATTGGTTCAATATGTTCTTTATCAAAAGGTAAATTCATTTTATCAGACATAGTATTAAAACAACAATTCCCACAATAATAAGAAATTATTTTATAGGATTTATTTAATGAAATCTTCTATGAGTCGGCTTTTTTATTAAAAGTCAATTACATAAAAACAAACGCTGCAATTAGAACATGAACAGAAAATTATATCAATTTGAAAAATTTATACATGTCCTTCCCCCTTGCCCTAAGTAATTTATTGAAAGCTTTGTCAAATCCGATAATAATTTAACTGCTCACAAAGAGTTATTTCATCTTTTCTGGAATGACAAAAGCAGCTTTCAAACATCATCTTTTATTATACAGATAAATTGTATAACAATCCCCTTCAGTTTTTCTATGAAAAACTAAAAAAATGTTCAAAGCTTATGAAATTTAAGCTTTTCAGAGTAAGTCGATAGAATGGAAAATCACATTATTCTCATAAAAACGAAGAGACACAATTCTCTGCTACAACGTTGTAAAAACTTCAATAAAATGAGACTCCCGAATATTATAGAATTCTTTCATTTCTAATTTATTCATGATCAAGCAATCATAATTATTTTCTCACCTATCCACAAGGGGAAGAGCCACTATAGAAACAAGGAATAAAAATGCCTCGTAAAGAATCAACACAATGGCGTTTTTGTCTATCTAAATTTCACAAACAGCGCACACACACATGATGCTCTTGAGAGGCATCAAAACTTCACTCTGCATAAGAAAGATGAAAACAATCCATAATCAATTTTATGAGCTATTTTTGTGAGTAGGAGCCATACGGATTCCTAAATCACGTAATTGTGTAGGAGACACATCAGACGGAGCACTCATCAAAAGATCAAGTGCCTGTTGATTCATAGGAAATAAAGCAACTTCACGCAAATTTTTAACACCTTGCAACAGCATAATGATGCGGTCAATTCCCGCAGCCATACCACCATGTGGCGGAGCCCCATAATGGAATGCACGATAAAGACCACCGAAACGATCTTTCACAACTTCCTTAGAAAGTCCTACAAGTTCAAAAACTTTAAGCATCATTTCTGGTAAGTGATTACGAATTCCACCTGATGCAATTTCATAACCATTGCAAACAAGATCATATTGAAAGGCTTTAATAGTAAGAGGATCTTGACAGGCAAGAGCATTTTCTCCCCCTTGAGGCATGGAAAAAGGATTATGTCCAAAATCAATCTTTTTTTCATCTTCATTCCATTCAAAAAATGGAAAATCAACAATCCACGCCAAAGAGAAACTATCTCTATCAAGAAGATCTAATTCTTCCCCTACCCTTGTGCGTGCTGCTCCGGCAAAAGATGAAAACTTTTTTGGATCGCCAGCTACAAAAAAACAGGCGTCCCCACTTTCAAGTCCAAGCTGTATACGGATTGCTTCAGTCCTCTGTTCACCAATATTTTTGGCGATAGGCCCTGCTCCTTCAAATTTTCCTTCTTCTTCACGCCAGAAAATATAGCCGAGTCCTGGTTGCCCCTCGCCTTGTGCCCATACATTCATACGATCACAAAAAGCACGACTTCCACCCGTTTTAGCTGGGATAGCCCACACTTGTGCATTCTCATCATTCGCTAAAATTTGAGCAAAAACTTTGAAACCAGAATTATAAAAATGCTGAGAAACATCTTCCATAATGATCGGATTACGTAGATCAGGCTTATCAGAACCATATTTTCGCATTGCTTCATCATAGGAAATGCGAGGAAAGCTTTGTGTCACAGTTTTTCCATCTGCAAATTCTTCAAAAATAGAACGCATAATAGGTTCCATAGTTGCTAAAACATCTTCTTGCTCAACAAAACTCATTTCAACATCTAATTGATAAAATTCACCAGGAAGACGGTCGGCCCTTGGATCTTCATCTCTAAAACATGGAGCAATCTGAAAATAACGATCAAAACCTGACATCATCAACAACTGTTTATATTGCTGTGGTGCTTGCGGTAGCGCATAAAATTTCCCCTGATGAACACGACTTGGAACCAAAAAATCACGCGCTCCTTCCGGCGATGAAGCTGTCAAAAGTGGCGTCGTAAATTCCGTAAAACCATTATTTTGCATAGCCCGTCTCATAGCCGCAATAATTTCAGTCCGACGCATGATATTTTTGTGCATAGTCTCCCGACGCAAATCAAGAAAACGATATTTTAATCGAATATCTTCTGGATAATCAGGCTCACCAAAAACCGGTAAAGGAAGCTCATCAGATTTTGAAAGAATTTCTACCTCTTGTGCAAAAATTTCAATCTCACCTGTTGGAAGCGTTGCATTAATAACCTCATCAGAACGAGCACATACCTCCCCATCCACACGAATAACCCATTCAGAACGCACTTTTTCAATAAATTTAAAAGCTGGTGAAGCAGGGTCAGCAACAATTTGTGTGATTCCAAAATGATCACGTAAATCTACAAAAAGAATTCCTCCATGATCACGAACACGATGAACCCACCCCGAAAGACGAACTTGTGTTCCTACATCACATCTACGAAGAGCCGCACAATGATGACTGCGATAACGGTGCATGTTTTTTGCCTTTGATTATAATATTCACATGCGCTACAAACGCTTTTTAATAACCATTTGTCAAGATATGAGAATAAAAACTCAGAAATAAAGTCAATAAAGCACAAATTTAATTTATCGAATTATAATAAAATGATGAATCTTATTACACAAACAACAGATCTTGAAATTGCACTTAACGCTCTACGTACCTCTGATTTTGTAACAGTCGATACTGAGTTTATTCGCGAAACAACTTTTTGGCCTCAACTGTGTTTAATCCAGCTCGCATCACCAGATGTCACAGTTTTAATTGATCCCATAGCACCAAATATTGATTTACAACCTTTTTTTGACCTTATGATCGATAAAAAAGTTGTAAAAGTTTTTCATGCTGCGCGCCAAGATATTGAAACAATTTATCATCTTGGAGGTGTTATTCCTTCCCCTCTCTTTGATACGCAAATAGCAGGATCAATTTGTGGATTTGGTGATTCTATCTCCTATGATCAAATTGTACAACGCTGCACGGGGCATCATCTTGATAAATCCTCCCGCTTTACAGACTGGAGTTACCGCCCTTTGTCTGAAAAACAACTGCTCTATGCACTTGCCGATGTAACTTACTTAAGAGATGTTTACCTGTTATTGAAAAAAAGGTTAGAAAAAAATCAACGTGCTCACTGGATGAACGATGAAATAACAATCCTTTTAAATCCTAAAACCTATGATATGCCAGAAGATGAAGCATGGAAAAAAGTGAAAGGAAAAATTAAAAAGCCACGTGAACTTGCTGTATTACAAAAGATAGCAGCTTGGCGGGAACGTGAAGCACGAAAATACAATATGCCACGTCGTCATATCATAAAAGATGAATGTCTTATAGAAATAGCAACCCAACAACCAAAAGATGAATCTGCATTAAAACGGTTGCGCAGTCTTAATAAGAATTGGGATAAACTCTCAATTGCTCAATCATTAATCAAAGCTGTCCACGAAGGCTTAGAGGTGGATCTTTCTACTTTACCCCCCATTCCTAAACATAATCCACTCAATGATACGACAGCCGCTGTTATCGATCTGCTCAAAGTGTTATTAAAAATTGTTGCAAATGAAAACAGCATTGCCCCTAAAATTATTGCAACATCTAATGATTTAGAAAAAATTGCCAATGGAGGAATAAAGAAAAATATTCCCGCTATGAATGGCTGGCGCTATGAAATATTTGGACAAAAAGCCGAACAACTGCTAAAGGGCCAGATAGGGTTTTACTGTAACGATGGAAAAATAAACACAAAACAGCTTTAATTTACATTTTCATTTTGAAAAATCCATTATATGCTACTCATTATCTACATCAATTGGTATACCCTATAGGCCAACGGAAATAGGATAAATAAAGCCTACTTCTGACAAAGTTAAAAAATTAAATAGTAAACTCTTATTAAAATGATAGCTAAATCTTTATCAGGTCAATCAAATAGCAATCCCATTAAAAATAATCTAAAAAAACAAACAGCTCCTTATTTAAAAGTTTTGAAAAGAAAAAGTTCTGATATAAAAGCGCATTCATTACAAAAATAGCAGCCTAGAAATAGGAACAAACAAAGATATAATGCCTCACGTCACCATATCGTATTAAAAAACTACCGAGATTGCAATCTAACAATCAAAAACAAGCCAGCATAACAACTAAAATACCTAACAAAAGCAATATATTGATTTATAACGATAATCTAGCGTTATTTATATTGAATTAGACCTCCGAATATCGTAAGATTCTCTCATTTCATCTCAATAAGACTCATAAAGTTTCACATAAGAAATTATATGATAAAGCGCTGTTTTTTATAAATTAAACACCTTTCAAAGGATTCAAAAATCATGGTTAATAAATAGTTATGATTTATTTCTATTTTTTATATTGAAAGGATTTTATAATGACTGAAATGATATTCTTTTGACAGACCGTAAAAGTGCAAAACTGTTTCATATGAGTATTTCAACATTCCAGCGTCATGTAACCAGTGGATCTCTCCCAAAATCTTTAAAACTTGTTTTTTATCGCGTTGGTTACAATCGAATCTTATCAAGATAATCGAGCAAGCTAAACAGAAACATTATAACGACGCAGCATAAAAAGAAAACCTTTTCACGTAAAAATGGACAAAACTTTTCATTTTCACATGAAGCTTATGAAGTGAAAAATCCATCCTGTGACGCAAATAACAGAATAAAAAATTATGTTTTCTTTTATGAATGCTCAGGCATTAACAAATGCTTTGCGTGGTGTCTAGAGCATGGGCGCGTTATGGAACAAGTCCTATTGTCCAGCTCATGATGATAGGCTACCTAGTTTATCCCTCGTCAATAGCCCTATATTATAAGACATAAAACACGAATAAATTAGGAAAAAAATCAAAAAATTTCAAAAGCGAGAGGTTGTTTTATTATTTTTGATAACTTCTGTAATCGTCCAAAAGGACGTTCTCCTAATAATCCAGCGTAATTCTTTGGGATCTGCAGGATAATATGATCTGCTTTTCTATGCCACAATAAATGAGGTAAAATTCCTGCAACAGAAGCACTGAAAAGATGAGCAATACGCATAGTTTCGCCAAGAATACGTGCTTTTTCAATTATATTTTGAGTTGCTAATTGAAAAATGGGAAGAGATTCTTTATCAACCAATAAACTCGTATTGCGAAAAAAAACAGCAAGCGCCGCGTAAAGGCGCCCTTCATGAGAAATTCCTGGATAAGATCCTAAAGCTATTTGATTTGCTGCTTCATTGCCTCGATAATCTGGATGTATACGCCAACCAATATCCGCAAGAAGACAAGCGGCTTGACGATAACGGCATTCATTTTCCGTTTCTGAAATTCCAAAAACTTCAAAAGCATTCGTCGTAAAATCAATGAGTTCTTCTGCTTGTTTTGGTGAACGTGCCCGTAAAATAGCCATTTCTGTGCATGCTGCAATGAGAGGATCTGAAAGTCGAATCGCCTGCGGCAATCGTGAATAAAGAAAACCTTCACGAACGCCAGCACCAGAAAAGATTATCTTTTCAAACTCCATACACTGAATGAGTTCAATAAGAACTATTGCCCCATAAGATAAAAGTTTTCGACGGTTCTGAGAAACCGCTGCAATCCCTCTCATATTATCAATATTGCCACGTGCTACAAGACGTAAAAAGTTCTCCATTTCAACAGCATCAACTTCATAGCCATGCATAACAGGAAGCCGATAGTGTTTCATTGCCATATGGAGTTTTGCCAAATTACGCCATGTCCCCCCTACTGCATAAAAATAACGTGCTATACCTTTACGAGTACGAACAACAGACGATTTATAAAATTGCTCATGTACAATTTTTGTAGCTACAGCACTATCATTATTTGACATATACTGTAGCCTTAAACCACCCAATGGGAGCGTTATCCCTTCACCAACATCAGAATGATCAATATCAATCAGCTCAAGACTTCCACCACCAAGATCCCCAGAAATACCTTTTGGTTGATAAAAAGTAGACACAACTCCATATGCTGAATACATAGCTTCTTCACTTCCTGAAAGAAGATATATTTTATTTTGCAAAATATCTTCAGCATGCTGAATAAATGCTACGCCATTCTGTGCATCTCGTGCTGCTGCTGTTGCTAAAGTATAGACCTCATCTGCCCCAATCTGTCGACAAAGCGTACGAAACCGTTTCAGTGTTTGCAACGCCATTTTCATCGATTTTTCTTCTAAAAATCCTGTTTTCGCCACACCATGACCGAGACCACAAAGAATCTTTTCATTAAATAAAACTGTTGGTGATCGAACAAGCCCCTCATAAATAACCAACCGAACAGAATTTGAGCCAATGTCAATAACAGCAACAGGCTTACGCCCTTTTAACCGACCTTGAGCATCTCTATATGTCATTGGATTTTAGTCTTTATGTATTTCGGCTTGTTGCCGATGCAACGCAACCAAGCGCGAAACAGAAGACTCAAAAGACTCATTTTCCCCCGCAAAACTTGTATTGGCCATAAAATACTCCTGCGCATTAAATAGACTTTCACCTATCTGCGGTGTAATACGTTTTGATGTTCCATCCTTAAGTATATCAAAGCTTTGTTGATTATCAATGATATTAGCTAACATAATCTGTAAAAGAATTTTTTGACGCACTATTTTATTAAAAACCGGAACCAATATTTCAATACGATAGTCCAAATTACGAGGCATCATATCAGCAGAGCCTAAGTAAACGAGTGCATTTTCATTAGGCAAATCTTGACCATTCCCAAAACAAAAAATGCGACTATGTTCAAGAAAACGCCCGACAATTGATTTTACACGAATATTATCCGAAATTCCTAGAATACCAGGACGTAAACAACATATCCCCCGCACAACCAAATCAATTTGCACCCCTGCTTGACTGGCACGATATAAAGCATCAATAATTTCAGGATCAACCAATGCATTAACTTTCATCCAAATAGCAGCAAACCTTCCCTGTTGTGCATGAACAATTTCTCCCTCAATATGCTCTAAGATACGACCACGCAATGTTAAGGGTGAAAAAGCAATCTTCATTGTTTCATTTGGACGCTCATATTGCGCAATATAATTGAACAATAACGCAACATCATGAGCGATATCATCATCCGTGGAAAAAAAAGAAAGATCGGTATAAGTTTTAGCGTTAATGGGATGATAATTTCCTGTCCCAAGATGAACATAAGAGCGAAGACGTTTTCCCTCACGTCTCACAGCTAATGACATCTTAGCATGCGTTTTTAATGCAATAAAACCAAAAATAACTTGAACCCCAGCACATTCAAGATCCCGGGCCCAACGAATATTTGCTTCCTCATCAAAACGTGCTTTAAGTTCTACCAAAGCAGTCACAGACTTTCCCTGTTCAGCTGCTTCAATCAAAGCGCCAACAATTGGACTATCATTTGATGTACGATAAAGTGTTTGTTTGATTTCCACAACATCAGGATCGCAAGCAGCTTGACGTAAAAATTGGACAACAACATCAAATGTCTCATAGGGGTGATGAATCACAATATCATTTTCACGAATAGCCGCAAAACAATCTCCTTTATGTTCACGAATACATTCTGGAACACGAGAAATATAAGGAATAAATTTGAGATCATCACGGGGAATAGAAACAATTTCTGATACCGTATTAAGCGCTAAAAATCCATCAAGAACATTAATACAATTATCAGGAACAGCGAGACTATTCGCTATAAATTGGCGTAAACTCTCTGGCATTTTTGCGTCAAACTCAACTCGAATAACCTGCCCACGGCGCCGCCTTTTAAGAGCAGTTTCAAAAAAATGAACAAGATCCTCAGCTTCTTCTTCTACTTCAATATCACTATCTCGGATTACTCTAAATGTACCAATTTCTTTAACCTCATAGTTAGGAAATACATATTTAATAAAAAGGCAAATAACATCTTCAGATGCAATAAAACGAAAATGATTGCCTTCTTGAGGAAGAAGAATAAAACGCCTTAAAAGCATTGAAATAGACAACAACACTGTGTGTGAGTTCTGATCAGTTTCTCCAGACAATTGAAGCGCAATAGAAAGCCCTAAATTAGGAATAAATGGAAAAGGATGAGTAGAATCAACAGGCAAAGGTTTTAAAACAGGAAAAATTGTCTCAAGAAAATATTTTTCAAGCCATGACTTTTCAATTTCTGAAAGATCATCAGAACAAATAATTTCAATATCATTCTTTTTTAATTCATCACGTAAAACATTCAATTCTCGTAGTTGGTGAGCCTGCAGCTTTGAAATCTCAGCTAATACAATATCAAGTTGTTCCTGTGGAGTGTGCCCATCTGCACTGCACGCTGTAACGCGAGCACGAATTTGAGCTGCTAGTCCTGCAACACGAACCATAAAAAACTCATCAAGATTTGCAGCTGAAATAGAAAGAAATTGTAGACGTTCTAATAAAGGATGTTTCGAATTAGCCGCTTCCATCAAAACACGATTATTAAATTGTAGCCATGAAAACTCTCGATTAATAAACCGTACCGGATTTTTCATTGTTATATTCGATATAGAAATTTTATCTACCACCCTCTGTTCCATATATCCTAAATAATTTTCTTTTACATTTTCTAAAATCCCTGACGAAATATCTCACATAATATTTGATAATATGTTATCATCATAATAATATATCAATGCCTAACTTCCCTCATCATTTTTCCATTTAATATTTTAAAATACTTGGAATTATTGCTATGCGCAAAGCACTAAAAGTAAAACAACTATTCTAATATAGCATAAAAGAAGAGAAATTTGTCTTAAAAAGCAGCTTGCATTATTCTACGCTTTATTACAAACTCACGCCTATAAAATAGAAGAGCCCAATCATAGCTGATGAGAAAATTTATTCTGGAGTTTGTACGCCATGTCTGATCACAACATTCCTCATTTTCAAAATGACATTGGATATAAAACAATCGAAATTGGTGTGAAAGAATTTATGTGTGTAGGCGCTACACAACCATTCGATCATCCTCATATCTTTATCGACATGGGAACAGCAGATGAGAAAATTTGCCCTTACTGCTCAACCCTTTATCGTTATGTTCCCTCACTATCATACAATCAAACAAACCCAACAGGATGCTTATATAATCCAGAAAAGCTATTATAATTGCGTTTTTTGGCTTTCTTAATAACTACTCTTTTAATTCTGCTTGTTTAATATGAAATCATTTGTAGAACAATCACCCATCATCGTTGGGGGAGGAATTGCTGGTTTAAGCACCGCTTTAGCACTCGCTCATAAAGGAATTGCAAGCACCATTATCGAAAAGTGTAAGCAACTTGAAACGATAGGCGCTGGTATTCAACTGACACCAAATGCAACATCTATTCTTGCTCGCTGGAAACTTCTTAACAAACTCTCTGAAGTCGCGACAATCCCACATTTTTTTGAGTTAAAAGATGGATTATCTTTAAAAATACATCTACGGGCTCATCTTATTAATCTAACAGAAAAATATTGGAAAGCCCCTTATCTGACGATTCACCGCGCGGCTTTACAAAAAATTTTATATAATGCAGTGATTGAAAATCCTTTGATCAAATACAAAGCAGGCGAAACGATTGTATCTTCTACCCAATCTGCAAGCAACATTAAAATCACGACAATAAAAACAGATACGGCAACAGAACAGCTTTATTCAACGCCCCTCCTGATCGGATGTGATGGCGTTTGGTCAACATTACGGCAACAATCTCCTTTTCATGAAAAAGCAAATTTTAGTGGCTTTATTGCTTGGCGTGCAACAACAACATCTGATAATCTTCCTCAAAACTTTCGTTCTTCATTGCAAAATATGAAGACAATTACGGCTTGGATGGGATCAAAAAATCATCTTGTTGTCTACCCCATTCAATCGTCAGAAAAAATTTTTAATTTTGTCGCCATTACGCATGGAGAAAATTCAAAAGAAGGATGGGCCCATAAAGGAGATAAAGAAAAACTCAAATCTCTTTTTAAAGATTGGAATTCAAAAATCTTAGAAATCTTTGATCATATTGATGAATGGAGCTATTGGCCACTCTTTCAAATGAAACAAAATCGTTTTATCGGTTTAGAGAGACAAGTATTTGTTGGCGATTGCGCACATGCTGCCTTACCTTTTGCAGCACAAGGTGCCGCTATGGCAATCGAAGATGCCGCCACATTAGCAAAAGCACTTTCATTGAAAGATTTTTCATTAACGAAAGCACTTTCGCTTTACGAAACAATACGCACCCCCCGTATTGCAGCAGTAAAAAAACGCGCAGATTTCAATAGATTAGCCTATCACGCAACCGGTCCCATAGCAATTGCACGCAATCTCATGATGAAAATTCGTACACCAGAGAGCATTATGTCAGATCTCAATTGGCTTTACATGTATGATGCAATAAATTCTATAAAAAATAATGATAAAAACTTATAAAATTCTTCCGGCACTTTGAATATTACGAAAGAACGAGATTTTTTTAATTTTATGACACTAAAAAAATATCATAATTTACTCAAATAAAAGCAATATTTTTCGAAATCTACAATCCGATTTTAAAAGCTCAATTTTTAGCTCTCCTAAAAGCAAAAACACCACTCAAAATCAGCTCCCATCTTTAATCTTTCTTTAACTCAATTCTACATCAACAACACCCTGAATTAATTTCATAGCATTTGCGACATGTGAATTTACCTTATATCGCTTAGGAAGCGCAATTTCGACTTCTCGCAATCCATCCTCTTGAATTAAAATAAGCCCAACCTCTCCATTCCCCCCAAGATTTAAATTTTGTTCAATTTGTGGAAGCATATCAACTGTTTTTATAAAGAGACGCATCATTTTATGCTGTTGTAATGATTCATTTTCCAAAGACTGAATTGTTTCAATTCGCAAACTAACTCCTTCAGAACGATTTTCTGCGCTCACCGTAATAATAAAAGATTTTCCGGGTTCTAGCATCTCTTCATAATCCGAGAGTGCCTCAGAAAAGAGAACTGCTTCATATTGTCCACTTGTATCAGAAAAATGAATAATTCCCATTTTTTTACCAGATTTTGTTTTGCGCACGCTTTTTGCCACAACAGTTCCAGCAAGCCGTGCAGCTGTTGCTCCCCCTTTAACGGCATTGGCAAAATTACCCCAAGTCTGAATGCGTTTTTTGTCCAGAATAGCTTGATACTCCTCCAAAGGATGCGCAGAAAAGTAAAAACCTATAGCTTGAAATTCTCGATAAAGTTTCTCAGCCGGCAACCAAGGGGTTGTTTGCGATAAAATCAATGGTTCTTTTAATCCTCCTGCCATTCCAAATATATCAACCTGCCCGCTAGAATTGTCATCGAGAATACGAAGTGCACGCGCATGAAGGGTCCCAAGATTGGCTAATAAAACCTCACGTGCAATGTTAAAACAATCAAAAGCACCAGCACAAACTAAACTTTCCATCGCACGCTTATTAACAATACGAGGATCAACGCGCGCACAAAAATCTTCCAAATCCTTAAAAATCTTATTCCCACGACAAGAAACAATATGATCTACAACAGTTTCTCCCACACCTTTAATGGCAGCAAGAGAATAATAAATACTGTTATCACCAACCTCAAAAACACGATGAGATGTTTGTATAGAAGGTGCAATAACTTCAATACCCAACCTTAATGCTTCGCGTCGAAAATCATTGAGCTTATCTGTATTCGTCATATCATATGTCATTGAAGCAGCTAAAAACTCAACGGGATAATTTGCTTTCATATAAGCTGTTTGGTAAGAAACAATTGCATAAGCAGCAGCATGCGATTTATTAAAACCATAATCGGCAAATTTTGCTAAAAGATCAAAGATAATATCAGCTTGATCTTTATCCACACCACCTGCAACAGCTCCATTGATAAAACGCGTACGCTGTTTTTGCATTTCAGCATGAATTTTTTTCCCCATAGCACGACGTAGTAAATCAGCTTCTCCAAGCGAATAGCCAGCAAGAACCTGAGCAATCTGCATCACCTGTTCTTGATAAACAATAACACCTTGTGTTTCTTTGATCAGATGATCTATTTTAGGATGAATAGAAGCAATTTTCTCTTCCCCATGTTTGCGTGCATTATAGGTTGGAATATTCTCCATTGGACCTGGACGATAAAGTGCAACCAGCGCAATAATATCTTCAATACGGTCTGGCTTCATTCCAATCAACGCCTTGCGCATACCAGAACTTTCCACCTGAAACACGCCAACAGTTTCACCACGTGCCATCATAGCATAGGTTGCTTCATCATTCAGAGGAATATTTGATAAATCTATTTTAGTCCCCTTTCTGGCAACAAAATCGACTGCCATTTTCAAAACAGTAAGCGTTTTTAATCCAAGAAAATCAAATTTTACCAGCCCCGCCTGTTCCACATATTTCATGTTAAATTGTGTAACAGGCATATCAGAACGAGGATCACGATACATCGGGACAAGCTCCCAAAGTGGACGATCTCCGATAACAATCCCAGCAGCATGAGTTGAAGCATGACGATAAAGTCCCTCCAACTGAAGTGCTATATCTAATGTGCGGACAACAACGGGATCTTTTTTCTTTTCCTCTTCAAATTTAGGTTCATCCTTAATAGCATCAGCTAATTCTACCTGACTTCCTGGCGTGGCAGGAATTAATTTTGTAAGATAATCCACCTGACGATAAGGAACTTCTAAAACACGCCCCACATCACGCAAAACTGCACGTGCCTGTAACTTACCAAAGGTAATAATTTGAGCAACTTGATCACGTCCATATTTTTTTTGAACATATTGAATAACTTCTTCGCGCCGCTCTTGACAAAAGTCGATATCAAAATCTGGCATCGAAACACGATCTGGGTTGAGAAAACGTTCAAAGAGAAGAGAAAACCGCAAGGGATCCACATCAGTAATTGTCAATGCATAAGCAACAAGTGAACCAGCACCAGAACCCCGTCCTGGTCCAACGGGAATGTCATGAACCTTTGCCCATTTTATGAAATCTGAAACGATAAGAAAATATCCAGAAAATTGCATACGCGTAATAACTGAAATTTCATAATCAAGCCGCTGTTCATAATCTGCAATCGTATACCCTTCAGCCAACCCTATTGTTTCAAGCCGCATCTTCAAACCAGCTTTAGCCTGATTTAACAACTCACTATCTTCTATTTCTAAAGTAGTTTCTGAATTAACAGATTGTTCTATAAAACGAGGCAATATCGGTTTTCGAAGAGGCGAGGCAATATGACAACGCAATGCAATTTCAACACTATTTTCCAAAGCTTCTGGAAGATCAGAAAACAGTGTAACCATTTCATCTTGTGACTTCAAATAATGATCTGGCGTCACACGTTTGCGATCTGGATTAGAGACAATTTGTCCTTCTGAAACAGCCATCAGCGCATCATGCGCTTCATACCCTTCTCTTTTCAGAAAAAAGGCTTCATTCGTTGCAACAAGAGGAATTTCATGCGCATAAGCCAATTCAATAAGATCAGCTTCTACACTCCGGTCATAAGAAATATGCCGTTGTAACTCCACATAAAGACGATCCGCAAAAGATTTTTTCAAATAAATTAAGCGCTCAACAGCGTGTTCTTTTTTCTCTTCCGCCAAAGAAAGATTAATAGGTCCTCCCTTTCCACCCGTTAAAGCGATTATTCCTTCACTGTGTTCTGACAACCAATCAGCTTTAATATGAGGAGGATCAGTATCACACTTATCAAGATAAGCACGGCTCACAAGACGAACCAAATGAGCATAACCGGTTTCGCTAGCTGCCAAAAGAACAATAGAGCAAAAATCAGAAGGATTACGCCATTTAGCCAAACGTGAATGATCATTTTCATCACAAAAATCAACAGTAAGCTGACAACCAATAATAGGTTGGACCCCATGAGAAAGACAATGCTGTGAAAATTCCAAAGCACCAAATAAATTATTGGTATCGGTAATAGCAACCGCTGGTGCATGATCTGAAATCGTCTGTTGAATAATTTGGGGGATTTTTAAAGCCCCTTCGAGCAAGGAATAAGCTGAATGCACTCTCAAATGAATAAAGCGAGGAAGAGAATTTTTGTTCTCTTGCATTTGCATTTTATTTTTTACCACTCTCACAATTTCCCACTACAAAATAAATGCTAAACAGCACCCCTTATAAAAGAAAAAACTTCTGTTTATCATCAAACTTTAAAGCTATAAATTCATCATCCTACATAGGAGCAATATCCTAATTTTATTAATATTTATAAGAGAGTTCTATCAAGAAAATGCTTCTATTCACAGCAAATAAACACCTAAAATAAAAAGAAAAACAATATACCTCATCTAAGCACTTTAATTTTTGACCATTTAATTGTATTTTTCTTTAAATATTAATTTCTCTTCCTAAAGTTCAATGTGTAAATAAAGCAACCTCCTCTTTATGACTTTATCCCCAAAAAGCTCTTCTAAAGGTCTAGAAAAAACAAAAAGGGCAGGTTAAATTTGCTCATGCCTCCAAGTCTTCTTACCCCACTTTTTAATTCTATCCGAACTCTTTCTGGTATTACACCTAAAGTCTATGGTTTATTGACCAAACTCTTAGATGTTAATCCCACACAACGCGAAGCAACCCTTATTGACCTTCTTCAATTAATGCCCCATTCCGTTATAGACCGCAGAATGCGTCCCAACATTACTTGTGCAAAAGAAGGAAATACTGTTACGCTCGAAATTATCATCGATCAGCATCAACCACCACCCCGTGGTCACAACCGAATTCCCTATCGTGTTATTGCCCATGATCACACAGGAAAAATAAATTTAGTCTTTTTTCATGCTCAACCTCTTTGGCTAAAAAAACAACTCCCCGAAGGAAAAAAAGTCATTATATCAGGAAAAGTTGAATGGTTTAATGGACAGCTTTCAATGGCGCATCCAGACTATATTGCCCCAAGCGAACAATCAAATCAGATACCTCTCATCGAACCTGTCTATCCCTCTACTGCAGGACTAACTGTAAAGACACTAAGACGCGCCATACAAAACGCTCTTGATTTTATTCCTCTTCTACCAGAATGGATAGATGAAAATGTAAAAAAGCAGCAAAATTTTCCTTCTTTTTCTGTTGCTTTACGCCGTATCCATGCGCCCATTAACCCCAATGATCTATCCTTAGAAAGTACAGCACGCAAACGTCTTGCCTATGATGAATTGCTCGCTTGTCAATTGGCACTAGGACTCGTGCGTTTGAAAACTAAATCTCTTGTTGGCACTTCTCGACCATCAACAGGAATTTATACTAAAAAATTGCTCAATATCCTCCCCTTTCAACTCACAACCGGACAAAAAAAAGCAGTAGAAGATATCGCAAATGATCTTGCTTCACCAGAACCGATGCTAAGACTACTTCAAGGTGATGTAGGCGCAGGAAAAACTGTTGTTGCATTGATGGCAATGGCACAAATTGCTGAAAATTCAGGACAATCAGCTTTAATGGCACCAACTGAAGTGCTTGCTAGGCAACATTTTGCCACCATCGCTCCTCTTGCCGAAAAGGTCGGATTACAAACAACGCTTTTAACAGGACGAGAAAAAGGGAAATTGCGGACAAATATCGTGAATGATATTTTGTCAGGTCAAGTTTCTATTGTCATCGGAACCCATGCTCTCATACAAAACAGTGTTACTTATAATAATCTCGCTTTAACCATTATCGATGAACAACACCGTTTTGGTGTCCATCAACGTATCGCTCTTACAGAAAAAGGTAATAAAGCTGATATGCTGGTTATGACCGCCACGCCCATTCCGCGCACACTTGTCTTAACAGCTTTTGGTGATATGGATGTATCTAAAATTACCGAAAAACCAATGGGACGACAACCCATTACAACAGCAACGCTTTCTTTGAAACGTCTTCATGAGCTTATAGAGAGAATCGCAATTGCATTAGAAAAAGGAGAGAAGCTCTATTGGATTTGTCCTTTAGTGGAGGAATCGACAGCTCTTGATCTCACTTCAATTGAAAACCGCTTTGCATTTCTCCATGAGTGCTTTGGAGCACACGTTGGTATGATCCATGGAAAAATGTCTACAGCAGAAAAAGAAGCCGCTATGGCATCTTTTAAATGTGGAAATACACGTATTTTAGTTGCAACCACAGTCATTGAAGTGGGAGTAGATATTCCAGATGCTTCGATCATTATCATCGAACACGCGGAACATTTTGGCCTTTCACAATTGCACCAATTACGTGGACGTGTAGGACGAGGCGATAAAAAATCTTCCTGCATTTTGCTCTATAAAGATCCACTGACTAAAACAGCAGCAACACGCCTTAATATTATCCGCAATACAGAAGATGGTTTTGAAATCGCTGAAGAAGATTGGCGCCTACGAGGCGAAGGAGAGCTTTTAGGTACAAAACAATCCGGAGTCCCAGAATTTCATATAGCAAACCTTGCTGTTCATAGCGATCTTTTGTCAATGGCAAGAAAAGATGCTTGTTTATTTTTACAACGCGATCCTCATCTTTCTTCTGAGCAAGGACAAGCTTTACGGTTGCTCCTTTATCTTTTCGGACACAACGATGCTGCACGCCTCTTACGAGCAGGATAATAAAGACCCTCTAATAAAAAACTTAAATACTTTTCTGTTTAAATATGGTTTTCTCTCTTAGAATTACCCATAAATGATCTACGCAGTCTCTACCATCTTTATGCTTCATGAACGAATAATAAATCAACAGCACTATCTTCTCTCTCAATCTGAATTATTCTTGCATTAAAACAGTAGAAGCAATATTGCGTCTTTTTTTACCATTATGTTCACATAGCTGATCCATTTTTTGATAGGTAAGAAGATATTTTTTGTTTTATCGTAAAGGATTGAGAAAGAAAAAAACTGTCTACAGCATTCTCGTTCAACAGAGAAAAATGGAAAAATAAGCTTTATTATAAATCAATTTCTTACACTTGATTATTCTTCAAAAGATTCAAAAATATACTTTTATTCAACCGTGACTGATTTTGCTAAATTACGGGGTTGATCAACATCTGTTCCTAATAAAACAGCCGTATGATAAGCGATTAACTGAACAGGGAGTGCATAAATAATAGGAGAAATAAATTCTGGAACATCTGGCAAAGTGATCGTTGATAAAGTCTTAAGAAAAGCCACCTCTGCTCCTTTTTTATCGGTTATTAAAATAATACGACCATTACGCGCTACCACTTCTTGCATATTAGAAAAAGTTTTTTCAAACCACCGATCATAAGGTGCAACAACAATAACGGGTATTGTCTCATCCACCAGAGCAATTGGTCCATGCTTTAATTCACCTGCCGCATAACCTTCAGCATGAATATAAGAAAGCTCTTTCAGTTTAAGAGCTCCCTCCAAAGCAATCGGATAAGAAGTTCCACGTCCCAGATAAAGAACACTTTTTGCATTCACCAAATCACGACAAATACATTCAATTTTTCTCTCTAATTTTAAGACCTCATTTAAAATACGTGGAACTTCTGCCAACTGTTGAACCAGTTTCTTTTCCATTTGAGCCGAGAGATAGCCACGTTGTTTAGCAGCACTAAGAGCGAGTGAAGCAAGCGTTGCCAATTGACAGGTAAAAGCTTTTGTTGAAGCAACACCTATTTCCGGTCCGGCAAGTGTTGGGAGAATAAAATCAGCCTCCCTTGCCATTGTTGATTGCTCTACATTCACAATTGTTGCTGTTTTTACACCCCGCTCACGACAATAACGCAAAGAAGCCAATGTATCAGCTGTCTCACCAGATTGAGAAACAAACAGCGATAACACATCAGACGTTATAGGAGGTTCACGATAACGAAACTCCGAAGCAACATCATTATCAACACTTAAAGCGGCAAATTTCTCAAACCAATAGCGCGCAACTAAGGTTGAATAATAAGCCGTTCCACAACTCGCAAAAAGAAGCCGATGAATATTTTTCCAATCAATCAAATTCTCAAGCGGTCGAACGACATAATTTCCAAGGTCAAGATAATGCGCCAAATTATGAGAAATCACTTCAGGTTGTTCAAACATTTCCTTGTGCATAAAATGACGATGATTACCCTTAGAAATCAATAAAGCCCCTTCGAATAATGTCGTCACAGGACGTTTTACCGGTTGGTTGTTAGCATCATAAATTGTAACACCCTCCCGTGTGAGAACAGCCCAATCCCCATCTTCCATATAGCTAATATAATCAACGAATGGTGCCAAAGCAATCGCATCTGAACCCACAAAAAATTCATCTTTTCCATAACCAATTGCCAGAGGTGGACCAGAACAAGCAGCAATCATAAGGTTATCTTCACCTTCGAAAATAAGAGCAATAGCAAAAGCCCCCTGCAGCCTTTTCCAACTAGTACGCATAGCTTCTTGCGGAGAAAGACCATCTTTTAATGCACGCGTTATTAAATGTGCAATAACTTCCGTATCCGTCTCTGTTTCAAAGATACAACCATCCTCTATGAGTTCCTTTTGCAATTCTACAAAATTTTCAATAATACCATTATGAACAATCGCAAGCTTTTCAGTCACATGGGGATGCGCATTGCGTTCAACAGCAATTCCATGCGTAGCCCAACGGGTATGACCAATCCCTAAACTTCCCTCCAGAGGTGTTTTTTTTAATTTTTCTTCTAAATGAACAAGCTTCCCCTCAGCACGTACACGATAAAGATGCCCATTATGGACTGTTGCCACCCCAGATGAATCATACCCTCTATATTCAAGACGTTTTAACCCCTCAACCAAAAAGGACGTAACACACCTCTTTCCAAGAATTCCAATAATTCCACACATTAAAAAGCTCCAACCCTCATCTTAAGATTTAAATCTTATAAAACAATCCAACAGCCTTTATTTAAAACTATAAATAATAAAATAATTCAAACATGGAGTACGGCAATCTTTAAGAATAAACATCCTATCCATCGTTAGATTAACACGAAACAAAGGAATAGACTGAAAATAATCATTTTTTCTGTTTGTTTTCTAACAAGCGCTCTCGAAATTTTGTCGCATAGCCCTCTTTTATAACCTGTCGTGCACGCCCAAAAGCCATACTGTTCATAGGAATATTTTCAGTAATAACACTTCCTGAAGCAACATAAGAGCCATCCCCTATTACCAATGGGGAAACAAGTGCCGTATTAGACCCAACAAAAGCATGATCACCAATTATGGTTTTATATTTGTTAAATCCATCATAATTACAAGTAATCGTACCAGCTCCAATATTGGTATGTGCACCAATTTCGGCATCACCAATATAACTTAAATGATTGATTTTAGAAGATTCTCCTACCTTAGCTTGTTTGACTTCACAAAAATTTCCAATCTTTACGGACTTCGCCAACTCTGTTCCTCGACGCAAACGTGCATAGGGACCAATCTGTGCATCCTTACCAACCACAGCACCCTCGAGATAACTAAATGCATGAATAACAGCACCAGATTGTACTTTCACGCTTAATCCAAAATAAACATTTGGTTCTATCACCACCCCTGGTTCAATTTCTGTATCATAAGAAAAATAGAGTGTTTCTGGTTTTAAGAGTGTAACACCCGATAACATTAAATCGCGCGCTTTACGTTTTTGCCACAAAGAATCAGCCTCAGAAAGCTCAAGACTGTTGTTAATTCCTACAATATCTTCAAAAGGAACTTCAACAACACGCACATCTAATCCTTCGCCTATTGCAAGAGCAGCAATATCTGTTAAATAATATTCTTTTTTCACATTGTTATTACCAACCTTCTCTAAAAGAGAAAGTGCAAGTTTTCCACGCATAGTGAGTATTCCACCGTTACAAAAAGAAATCTTTTTTTCTTCATCGCTAGCGTCTTTTTCTTCTACAATTGCGATCAATTGACCATTTTTCTCGAGAAGACGCCCATAACCTGTTGGATTTTGGGTATGAAAACCTGCAAAAACAACATCTGCTCCATCAGCAAGCTGTGCACGCATTTGGTTCAATGAATCTTGCTGAATGAGAGGCGTATCCCCAAAAACAATGAGAACATCATCCACTTCCTTTTGCAAAGCTAAACGAGCAGATAAAACAGCATGAGCTGTTCCTAAACGCTCTTTTTGTTCAAAAATCATCGCATCTTTTACAAATGACTGAACAACGTGCGTAACCTCCTTAGCACCAAATCCCACAACGACTGCTAATTGTGAAGAGCCTGCCAATTCTATTTGTTTTAGAACATGGCATATAAGAGGCAATCCAGCAATTTTATGAAGTACCTTAGGCAGAGACGATTTCATGCGCGTCCCCTCACCTGCAGCAAGAACAATAGAAAGACAACTTCTAACCATAGAAACACATAAGACTAACGAGAAAATCCAAAAAAATTCATAATATCGTGCCAACGAATATCTTCAATATAACTCAACGAAGGATAATGTTCTAAAAGCCAAAATGAAAGATCCTGCATAGAGCCTGTTAAAAACAAAATCCCTGTAAGAATAAGAAAAACACCAATAATTTTTTCAACTTTTCCTAAATGAATACGAAAAGCTCCTAAAAATCGCATAAAACTGCTCGAAAATAAAGCTGCCAACATAAAAGGAATAGCAAGACCTAATGCATAAACCGCTAATAGAACAGCTCCCTCTCCCACAGTTTCTTTTGTTCCAGCAAGCGTTATAATAGGGCCTAAAATGGGGCCAATACACGGTGTCCAACCAAAAGCGAAAGCTAACCCAATAATATACGCGCCTAAAGGACCAGAAGGTGTTTTTTTGGTCTGAAAACGCGCTTCACGGAATAAAAAAGCGATCTTGAAAATCCCCAAAAAATTTAAACCAAAAATAATAATGACAATTCCAGCAGCAAGGGCGAACCAATCACGATAATAACCGATGAATTTCCCAATTGTGCTAGCACTGGCACCTAAAGCAACAAAAACAGTCGTAAACCCGAGAACAAAAGCAATAACAGAAGACAATAAAGCCCACCGTACAAAGACTTTCTCATCACGATTTTTTGAACGAAAATCATCAATACCAACACCTGCCATATAGCACAAATAAGGAGGAACTAATGGCAAAACGCAGGGCGACAAAAAAGAGAGTGCCCCAGCAAAAAACACACCAACTGTTGAAATTTCAATCAAAACTCATACCCCGTCTCTCATCATAGTTTACCCCCATGAACAACAATCAATCCACATCTTCATCAATTCGTTGCATATTTTGCTCATTCGCCACCACACTTATATCTTCATCATGACCAGAAACGACTGAAAAAACTTTTTGATAGATTTTATCTTTATTTTTAGCAATTGCAATATACTCTCCCTCCGCTAACACGAGTGAAACATAAGCACCAACTGTTTCATAAACGATATCACCAGAATCATTGGCAAGAGACCAACTTGTATCTGCAAGCGCTTCCCCTCCTTCTTGTCGTACCAGCTTTAAGACAATCTGAGCAGCCTGATGTTCAAGGGTAACTTCTGTCATTTTACCAGCATCCACTTGAATATCCGAACGAGCCGTCGCATTAATAGAACCATAATGGGAAGCAACATGGTAGCGGCCAGCTTTTAAACGCACAACTGATTGGGGTTTAACATTTGATAAAATCACCCCCGTATCATCATTTTCTTTTTCATCCTCATAAATGGTAAAACGTAATTCCTTTTCATTCATTACACCATTGAGCAGTGTTGCATTTAAAATGACTCCACCAGCCTCAAGATTAAAGTTTTTTACAAGACTCTGTCCATTTTTTAAACGAATATGGCGCACAGCACTCATATGACCAAATGAGACATGAACAAGATAATTTCCTGGTTCGAGATCAAAACGCGCACTTCCCCCCTTATAGGTTGCCACTAATGGTAATTTATTATCAATCCCTAGAATAGGGGCATAAACCCGCCAGACAAGCCCTTTTTCAATATCCGGATGACTATTTGTTAATCGAGCATTCAAAATGAGTTGTGTTTGAGATGCTACATTTTCTTTTTCCTGCTCTTGAGACTTTACAATAAAACTCCTTGATTGTCCCTGCTGCTGATCTTTCCCTTCTCCTTCTTCAGAAAAAGCACAGTGGCTCCAGATCAATAAAGTAAGCACCACGCACAACCATACACATCGGTGCACTATTTTTATAAGAATACCCATTCTCACATTGTTGACCAACATGATATTTTTTTCAAGAAACAATATCACAAAGCCATCATTTTAAATTGAAAAACTCACACCACAACCACATGATGAAACAGCATTGGGATTGTGGATTTGAAAAGACTGCCCCATAAGATCATCAACAAAATCAATCTCAGCTCCTTCCATGAAAGGAAGTGATAGTAAATCAATAAACACAACAGCCCCATCTTTTTTGAGAACGAGGTCATCTTTACACATTTCAGAAACCAAGTCATATTTATAAGAAAAACCAGAACACCCACCACCTTCAACAGAAATACGCAATGCTATTTTATCGGGTTCACGCAAAAGTATCTGTGCAATTTTTTTGGCAGCAACATCTGAAATTTTCACATTCATTTTATATATCCTTGCATTAAACCATCAAGAAAGAGTATCCCATACTCAAAGAGCAGTTTATTTGTCATAAACCACTCTCAATTTTAAGATGATAATGGGCAACTTGCAATGGATATAGGCAATATCAACTTTAATTACCAATCTCGAGCAGTGTACAGTGCTCATCCGCAAACAAGCCGTGGTAGATTATTCCATGAAACGATGAGTACCACACGCTCACCTTTTCAACGAGATAGAGATCGTATTATCCATTCTAATGCATTTCGACGTCTTAAACATAAAACGCAAGTATTTATTGCTGACGAAAGCGATCATTATCGTACTCGCCTAACCCATTCCATAGAGGTCTCTCAAATTGCAAGAACATTAGCCCGTGCCCTTTGTCTTGATGAAGACCTTGCCGAAGCCATTGCCCTTGTTCACGACTTTGGACACACGCCCTTTGGCCATGCTGGAGAAGATGCACTTAATGAAGCCATGGTACATTATGGCGGCTTTGATCATAATGCACAAGCATTACGCATTGTCACAAAACTAGAACAGCGCTATGCAAATTTTGATGGACTTAACCTTACATGGGAAACCCTCGAAGGACTTGTAAAGCATAATGGTCCCCTTTTAGGTCCTCACGCGAAGAATAAGGAAGTTCCTATCGATATTTTACAATACAATGCAGAGCAAGACCTTGCACTCGATTGTTTTGCAGGACTAGAAGCGCAATGTGCTGCTATTGCAGATGATATCGCATACAATGCGCATGATATTGATGATGGTCTACGTTCGCAATTTTTAACACTCGATCAATTTGAACATGTTTCACTAACAGCAGCAATATTAAAAGATATAACAGATGAGCATCCCCACCTCGACCAAGCGCGTCGCGGTTACACACTTGTACGAAGACAAATAACAACCATGGTTGAAGATGTTATCAAACAATCACAAGAAAATTTAGCACGCATCAAACCAACAAGCATAAACGATATTCACCAAGCAAAACAAACTATTGTCACCTTTTCACCGACAATGATCGTTTATGAAAAAGAACTAAAAAACTTTTTATTTAAAAATCTTTACTACCATGAACAAGTTCTTAGTCGTCGCAATGCAGCAAAATGCATTGTACAAAAATTATTCAATTGTTATTATGAAAATCCAAATACAATGCCTGAAAGTTGGCAGAGCAAAACAGTGCACTTAAAAAATCAAGAGTTAGCACGTTTGATTGCTGACTTTCTTTCAGGCATGACGGATCACTACGCTCTACGTGAATATCAGCGTTTATTTGACCATACAGATAATTTCGTCTAATGGCTTTTGGCATCATCATGGAAGCTAAATATGAATATCTTTAAAAACTTCGAAAAAAAAATTAAGAGATCAATTGAATTATCTGATATAAAAGGAAAAAATGGAGAAGATCTAGATTTATCAAAAATCACTGTTGATCCTCCGCGTGATTCATCCCATGGTCATTTATCAACCAATGCTGCTATGGTGCTTGCAAAATCTATTGGAATCAATCCACGTGCACTTGCAGATAAAATCATAGAACTTCTTAAAAATGATTCCTCTATCGAAAATATAGATGTTGCCGGTCCTGGTTTTATAAACATAAAGCTTACAAAATTATTTTGGCAAGATGCTATAAAATCCATGCTTGAATCAGGCACTTCTTATGGTCGTATCCCAATGGGACAAGGAAAACGCGTCAATGTTGAATATGTCTCAGCAAATCCGACAGGACCAATGCATGTAGGACACTGCCGCGGAGCGGTTGTTGGGGATGTTCTCTCCAATTTGCTACAATTTACGGGCTATAACATTACGAAAGAATATTATATCAATGATGCTGGTCAACAAATCGAAGTCCTCGCCCACTCTGTACTATTGCGCTATCGTGAGGCTCTTGGGCAAGAAATTAATGAAATTCCAGAAGGGCTCTATCCTGGAGAATACTTGATACCATTGGGACAATCACTTGCTCAAGAGTTTGGTGACCAACTCCTCACGATGGATAAAGATGAAGCCTTATCTCTTGTGAAAGAACGTGCAATTCATGCAATGATGTCCATGATTCGCGAAGATTTGGCTGCTCTTAATATTTATCATGATATCTTTTTCTCTGAGCGAATGCTTTATGCAGATAATGCACGCGCCATTCGTAACACCATTAACGACCTCACTTTAAATGGTTATATCTACAAAGGAAAACTCCCCCCTCCCAAGGGACAAAATACAGAAGATTGGGAACCAAGTGAACAAACTTTGTTCCGTTCAACAAATGTTGGTGATGACCAAGACCGTGTTTTAGTCAAATCTGATGGTTCTTACACTTATTTTGCTGCTGATGTTGCTTATTTTCGGGATAAATTTAATCGTCATTTTGATGAAATGATTTATATTCTAGGCACAGACCATGCTGGCTATGTAAAGCGGCTAGAGGCAATGGCAAAAGCAATTTCTGGGGATAAAGCTAAATTAAGCGTCTTCTTATGTCAATTGGTAAAACTTTTTCGCAACGGTCATCCTGTACGCATGTCAAAAAGAGCGGGATCTTTTGTCACTCTACGGGATGTTGTCGAAGAGGTTGGGCGTGATCCTGTGCGTTTTATGATGTTATACCGTAAGTGTGAAGCACCTCTTGATTTTGATTTTGCAAAAGTAACAGAACAATCAAAAGATAACCCCATCTTTTACGTACAATATGCAAGTGCACGTTGTCACTCAGTCTTTCGTCAAGCACAAGAAGCGCTTCATATTAAAAACTTTTCAAATGATACATTAATCGCCCATCTTCATCGATTAACAGATGACCATGAAATATTGTTAATACGCAAACTTTCTGAATATCCACGTATCATTGAACAGGCCGTCGTTCATAAGGAACCGCATCGATTAGCGTTTTATCTTTATGACCTTGCTTCCAGCTTTCACACCCATTGGAATAAAGGGAGTGAAAATCTCAATTTACGCTTTATTCAACCTGATGATAAAGAGTTATCCTTTGCAAGATTGGGGTTGATACAAGCTGTTATCAATATTTTATCATCAGGACTTACCATCATAGGAGTCGAAGCACCAATAGAAATGCGTTGAAAAAGTTCTATAAATACATACAATAGGTACTCTATTGATAAACTTTTTCATGTATCCTTGCATGAGAGGGGGAAAATTTATAATTTTAATATAACAAATCAAAATCAACCATTGATTGCACGCAGATGCAAATCACCATGTGAGAAAAGCTATGAGCGATAACGATCGCAAAAATCTACACGAAACAAAACACGATCATGAACACCATGATCCTTTGGAAAGGCTTACGCGCATTTTTAATCCGCACAAACAAAGCGGAAACCAAAATGAGCAATCTTCTTTACAGACAGATCGATCAACATCTCACCCCGAAACATCATCCCATGATGATGATTTTGATTTGTCCTTTCTAGAAGAGGAACTTGAAAATAATTTAGCACATGACTTACCGTTTGATGATCAAAAAAAACAATGGGACTTGCGTGCAACCAGCAACGCAACAGCCTCAGATATTGCACAAACTGTTTCTTTCAACCATTCAAAACAAAATAATTTATCTGAAGAGAAATATTCTTCACCTAGCAGTCATGATGAAGAACAAATTTTAGATGAGCTTTCTCCATTACCAATCCCAAAGAATCAATCCCCTCAAGAGAAAACAACAGCAACCAGTGCTGATCCGTTTCTTAAAAAAAGTAACCTTATTTCACAATCAGAATCAGAAAATTTCTTTTTTGATAAATCTGAAAGGCGCGAAAATAAGAAAGAGATTCCAGAATCTGTTGAACAAACCAATCGTTTTTCACAAACAAATTCACAACAGCCTAAAACTACGGATATACAACAAACTTATGATGACAATCAAAACCTCTATGACACTCCTGTAAACCATCCCTATAAAATTTCAGCTGATCAAGAAAATTGGATCAAAAAAGATTATCCTGATGTCTCCTCTTCTACAGAGGCAAATGAGTTTTTCTCATCTTCTAATCTTATGTCAGAAAGACAAAACACTGCAAGAAATCAAACAAGAAGTACCTTCTCCTCACCTTTAGATTCTCCACCAGTTGATAGACAATCTTATTTAAAGGGGGCTTCACAAGAAGATCATACAACCAATTATCCCCATTTTTTTGCAGAAAACCCCTCACAACAAAAAACTTATGGCGAAAAAGTTCCGATATATGATGAGGCTCGAGCCCAATACATCAATAACGCCGAAGGTGCCTCTAACCCAAATAGAGAAATTTCATATAATGAAAATAATTTAGATGAGTTTCTTTCCTCATCCCCCTCTTTAAATACAAAACAAACGGATGGCTTTTTTGCCCATAACTATACGCACAGAGATACTCCCCCTCCCAATGTTGATACTTATAAATTTTCAGAGGAAATCGTAGAAAAAACTGGTCCTATTATGGTTCCAGAAGTCCCGTATGAAGCGCCAGAATATGATGTGCCAACTAGTGGTGGTTTAGAAGAAGAATTTGCTGATGTACTTAATGTAGGAAATGTCCCAACGGATAATTTTTCTCAAAAACAACAGAAAAATGAAGTTTTTAGTGAAGTTTTTCATCAGTCTATGCAAAATTCAAAAGAAGGTGTTTATGTAAACTCTAAAGAACAAAATTCCGACTATTTTTCTTCTGACAATATGGAATATAATTTTCCCCCTTTTAGCGAGAATTCATCATATACAAGCTCAGATGAGGTTCCCACGCATCCACCAGCTCCTCCTCCCTTAAAAAGTTTTATTTTTAGTAAAACTTTCGTTAAAGGTATTTTTATACTTATTTTAATAGGAATTGGGTTTTCTGCTTATTCGCATTTTTTTATGCCATCACAAAAAAATGAAGAAACGGTCATTATCCACGCTGATAATACGCCTTTTAAATTCAAACCAGAAACAACTGAAACGAAAAATGATGTTGCACATAATTTAGATATCTATAAACAAACAACTGAACAAAATGAGAAACAAGAAAATACACAACAATTTCTTATTGATAACTCTGAACAACCTGAAAATTTAAAAGAATTAAACCCTGAAGAATCTTCAAACATTTCCTCATCGTCTTTAAATGAATCTGATGTTGAAGATGCAGTCACAGAAGCTATAAATCATACTATTCCAATGCGAGAAGTACAAACTGTTATTGTCAATCAAGATGGTACAGTTACACTAGCCCCCGCGCATCAAACAAACAGCAAAACTGCTGCTCAATCTGAAGAAAGCATTGATCAAGCTTCTAATGAACTTCAAGATTCGTCCCTTGTTTCGTCGCATAATTCTGATATAAACGACCAAGAAAGAGATCATGATCTTAAAAATAATATTGATAAAATAATCGCAGAAAATAATTCTAGCTCAAATATTGGAGAAAAATTTATCCCTATTCCTTCTCATGCAGAAAGAAATACACAAGTTGAAACACCAGCCGCGTCTCGCCCCATATCACCAAACAGAGTCGCAGCACAAAATTCAGAAAGTTATTACGTACAACTTGCATCTCAGCCAACGCATGAGCTCGCTAGAAGTTCTTTAAAAAATATGAAATCTAAATTTGGATTCCTTATCGGTGCCCGTTCTTTAAATATTCAACCCGCTTTTATACCAGGAAAAGGCACTTATTACCGTGTTCGGATTCAAACACAAGACCGTAATGAAGCCATAATCCTTTGTGAAACCATTAAAAGTTCTGGAGGAAGTTGCTTCATCACGCGCTAAACCAATAATGCAACGGTTATTAAAACCGTTGCATTATTTATTTCCATACCATTTAATTACTTATCAAAAACTTCAGAAATTAAAATCGTCTAATCTTTTTTATGTCTTTGCGCTGACTTTATTCTTTAGTCTACGTCGATTTTCGTCCTATCTAAAAGATTATATTTATAAAAAAATCACTCCGTACCCTTATAAGTATAAGGTACAGAAGGAAGCGAATTTAAATCTTTTTTGGGCGTTGTTACGCTTTGGCTTGTTTCTGGAGTATTATAACGCGAACTATGTTCAGGAGATTTTGCAAAAAAAGATCCTAAAAAACCAAAAACAAACCAGAGAATAACGACCGCAAGAAGAATAGCAAAAATACCCTTAGCAATTGAAACACGTTGTTCACTATCTCTTCTTTCTGCTGCCATACGTTCTTCATATGTGCGATAATTTTTATCAATCATAGTAGATTCCTTTTCTCAATTCCCTTACCTTTTAATTTCTAGACAATATGCATATATGAAATTATTCAGATACTTATTTTGAGAAAACGATAATTATAGAAAAAAGTTCCAGCTTACTTCATAAAGTTGAGAAAAAGAGGCGAGAGTAGAATTAAAATATCTATCATAGCCTTTGAATTCTATAATAAACCTCTTTGTGTTTTATAATAAAACATTGACACAAAGGTTTTGTTAATAATAGAGTTGTGATCAAAATATCTCATTATTTTTATTAATAAAAATGAAACATACTCAAAAGGTTTTTTTATGAAATCTCCTATATCGTCGCTTCCCTTAAAAATAGAAAAACACCCATCTCCTCTGTCAGAAGAAAAATGTGAAGAAATTTTAAAAAGTCCCGGTTTTGGTCAATTTTTCACAGACCACATGTGTACTATTCAATGGACTGAAGACAAAGGCTGGCATAATGCCATCATTTCTCAATACAAAGCTTTAGAAATTAACCCTGCAAGTACCGTTTTACATTACGGACAGGAAATTTTTGAGGGTTTAAAAGCATATCGAGCAAAAGATGGGCGCATCTTGCTCTTCCGTCCTGATGCCAATGCACAACGCTTTATAGAATCAGCGAGGCGTTTAGCTATGCCAGAATTGCCAAAAGATATTTTTCTGGATGCCGTTCATCAATTAGTAAAAATTGATCAAAAATGGGTTTCTAATCATCCCAACGCTAGCCTCTATATCCGTCCATTTATGTTTGGCAATGAAAACTTTTTGGGAGTCCGCCCTTCTCAAGAATATCTTTTTTGTATCATAGCCTCTCCAGTTGAATCCTATTTCAAAGGAGAAGAAAAATCTGTCAATGTATGGATTGAAACAGATTATAGCCGCGCTGGTCCAGGGGGCACAGGCGCTGCAAAATGTGGAGGAAACTATGCAGCAAGCTTACTGGCACAAAAAACTGCAACTGAAAATAATTGTAGCCAAGTACTCTTTCTTGATATGATTGAACATAAATGGATTGAAGAACTTGGTGGTATGAATGTCTGCTTTATTATGGCAGATAGTACACTTGTAACCCCTGCGCTTAACGGCACTATTCTTCCAGGGATAACTCGTGATTCAATCTTAAGGTTAGCTCAACAAATGGGATTAAAAATAGAAGAGCGTCCTTATTCTTTTGCAGCACTTCAAGAAGATGCAAAGAGTGGACACCTTAAAGAAGTCTTTGCTTGTGGTACAGCTGCCGTTGTCACATCAATTGGTCGTTTTAAATATAAAGGGGGAGAATTTATTATTGGAAATGAAACAGTTGGAGGAGTTACAAAGCAGCTTCGTACACAATTGGTTGGCCTTCAAAAAGGGAACATAGAAGATAAAAATGGCTGGGTTCATTCTGTCCAGCTCTCATAATAATAAGATATTCTCATATCTATAAACGCTTCCATAAAAATAGATTCATGGAAGCGTATTTCCTAGAAAAACTCCCTCTATTTTTAATGACGAAAAAAGAAAGCATTAATCAAATTTTGAATGATCTCTATGCTGCGCTTTAATATTACGGACTGTACCCGTATGGGAGCGCATTATGAGAGTTTCCGTTTGAATGTAACGAGATGTAAATTTAACACCAGAAAGCATATTGCCATCTGTCACCCCTGTTGCTGCAAACAAAACATCACCCTTTGCCATTTCTTCCATTGTATAAGCTTTATTGGGATCACTAATCCCCATTTTAGCTGCACGAGCAATTTTCTCTTCTGTATCTAGCAGCAAACGACCTTGCATCTGTCCTCCAATACAGCGCAAAGCAGCAGAAGCTAAAACACCTTCAGGTGCTCCCCCAATCCCCATATAGATATCAATACCTGTTTCTTCTGGATCAGTTGTATCAATAACAGCAGCAACATCTCCATCCCCAATCAAGCGAATCGATGCCCCTGTTGCACGTACTTCATTAACCAATTTTTCATGACGAGGTCTATCCATAATACAAACAACAATCTGATTAACAGCCACTCCTTTAGCCTTCGCAAGAGCATGGATATTATCGGTAGGACAAGCATCTATATCTACTACTCCCTTTGGATAACCAGGACCAATAGCAATTTTTTTCATATAAACATCAGGAGCGTAAAGGAGATTACCTTTTTCAGCAATTGCAATTACTGCCAAAGAATTGGCAATATTTTTAGCACAAAGTGTTGTTCCCTCTAGTGGATCAAGTGCAATATCGATCGCCAACCCACTTTGAAGACCTACTTTTTCTCCAATATAAAGCATAGGCGCTTCATCCCGCTCACCTTCACCAATCACCACTGTACCATCAATAGGCAATCGATTAAGTTCCTGCCGCATTGCATCTACAGCAGCCTGATCCGCAGCTTTTTCATCGCCACGCCCGCGCCAGCGTGCAGCAGCAACAGCAGCACGTTCAGTAACACGTACCAATTCAAGCGTCAAAATACGATCAAGTCCATTTAAAATCTTCTGAGTTGTGGGCATATGAAAAAATCCTACCGAATGAATACCAGAAAAAATATGAGTCCTTATTAAATACTAAGAATAAAGTTTTTGGCAAAGATGAAAATTTTCCACAAGAAACAAAAGAACTCAAGCTTGCCTTTTTGTCATTATCAAGAAAGTTATCAATTCTCTGCCATAGGCTCAATACGAATAAATTGAGATTTTGCAACAAGATGTCCATCTTTTTCAATTTCTGCAAGTGCCTGTCGTACATTCACCTCTGTTGTTTCATGCGTAATTAAAATAATTGTTTTTTCAATTTGATCTTCTACAAAAGATCTTTGAACAATCGACTCCAATGAGATGTGATTATCAGCCATATGCCTTGCAACCGCGGCAAAAACACCAGTACGATCATGAACATTTAAACGAATAAAATAACCCCCTGCATGATGCGAAATACGTGCTTTTTTATGAGGAGTAAGTTCTAATGCTGGACGTCTTAAAACAGGTGCATACTGAAAACCAGAACGCGCTTTTGCTATATCAGCCAAATCACCAATAACGGCTGATGCTGTTGCCATTCCTCCGGCGCCAGGACCAGAAAACAGTAATTCACCTAATAAATCACTTTGAATAGAAAGAGCATTGGTTACGCCATTTATCTGTGCAATCATTGAAGATGTTGGTACCATTGTTGGATGAACGCGTTGCTCTATTCCAGAATCCGTTTTTAATGCAACTCCTAAAAGCTTAATCCGATACCCTAATTCATCAGCTGCTCGAATATCAATTTGCGAAATATTATGAATTCCTTCAACATAAACATCATCTAACGAAACAGCTGTTCCAAATGCCAAGCTTGTCAACAAAGCTAATTTATGAGCAGTATCATTTCCCTCAATATCAAAACTTGGATCTGCTTCAGCATACCCAAGTCTCTGTGCATCTGCTAAACAATCTTTAAATGAAAGACCTTCCGTAAACATACGTGTTAATATATAATTACAGGTTCCATTGAGAATACCATAAATTCGCGATATCTGATTACTGACAAGTGATTCTCTCATCGCTTTGATGACAGGAATTCCCCCTGCAACAGCTGCTTCAAAATGAAGAAAAACTCCTTTTTTTTCTGCAATTATAGCCAGCTCTACTCCATGTCGAGCAAGAAGGGCTTTATTGGCTGTTACAACATGATGTCCCGCCTCAAGCGCTCTCTTAACAGCGGTGTACACCACATCCAATTCACCACCAATTAACTCTACAAAAACATCAATCTCATCAGAAGCAGCCAACTCCACGGGTGAATCAAACCATTTTATATCACTGAGATCAATTCCACGATTACGGCTTTTATCGCGCGCACTAACAGCAACGACTTTGATGAATCGCCCACATTGACAAGCTAAACTATTCGCTTTTTCACATAGAGCTCGAACAACTGAAGTACCAACCGTACCAAGTCCCGCAACACCAACTTTTAAAGCTTCTGCCATTATTAACCACTGATCCCTATCTTCACTGAAAAATCGTTTAAATGATGTGCCAATCAACACAAAGAATACTTACATCCATAAGAACAAAAGAAATACCCCGCTCTATTCACTTCATGTTCTCCAATAGAATTATTCCCGCTTGTTCAATCAACATTCCTAAAAATATAATATTTATTGTCTTCAAAGATTTCAGAATCTTTATAAAATATCTAATTCAGAATGAAAATCTGTAAAACTGATAAATGCAAATTGCCATAAAGAAAAGTTCTAAAAAATAATCAATAACAAGTTAAAGAATATTAAGGACTTAGTAAGAAAGAATAAAAACATCTCTTCTAAATTAACAAATACGGAACAAAAAACATTCTTTCATATGAAAAATTAAGAGAATGGATAAAACAAAGTAGATCAGTAAATAATAACACATTTCTTCCTACCATTCCATAGTTTGAAATATAAATCTTTAATGCAAAAATCTTAATGCACTTATATATCAAAATAGAACCTTACATTAAAGTAAAAAACAAGACTTAATATGTGCACACCATAATTCTGAAATATTATAAATATGGAGAATAAATTTGCAAAACTCAAATATTTTACCTAAACTTACTGCCACCCCTTTGAAAAACTAGCGAATTGAAATGACAAAAACCTCAATCTACCCTTTACCCATGCTAATTCATTTTCAAATAAATAACCTTCTCAACATGTGAGGGAACAAATGAAGGGGTTTTAATTTTAAATTCCTTATAAACATGTAAAAGTAAAGATAAGAAAAATATTTTTAATATATTCTGTAAAAATTGCTTTAATATTTTTATTTTCATCATACAGAATCTATTTATATTTTTTAAACTAAAATTAATCTATGGTTTATGCCTAAAAAAACTTTTGTATGATTGGTATTATTTGCTAATTTGGTAATAAATATTTGTTTTATACTTCATAAATTATACAGTTTTTTGCTTTATGATAAGCTCAAATGAGAAATCTTCTGTATAAAGGCTCTTTCTAGCAAGTTAAATAATATTCTCATGTACAAGCAAAGATAACAAACGATAAAATATGCAAAAAATAAACACACTTAAAATAATGTTTTGATCATTTTTGCCTACTAGTCAAACTGAAAAGAAACAATCCAAACAGGAATTGCTCAAAAATTATTCAATAAAACACACTTTTTTCAAAAAAAATGACATAGAGGGCTTGCGAAGTAAAAAGATCCTCTCTATAAGCCTCATCAATGGTTTGCGCCCATCGTCTAGCGGTTAGGACATCGCCCTTTCACGGCGGAAACAGGGGTTCGATTCCCCTTGGGCGTACCATGTTTCTTTTTTCTGTACATAATCTATTGATTTTATATATCTTTTTTAAAGTACGGGATACGTGGATAAAAGTTAGGGAATAGGATTTTCTAACATTTGTCTACAACAGTAGCATTTTCTTTTCTTTGCGCTTCGCTAATCATCTCTAATAATGTTTTGAATGCTTCTAAATCCTCTTGTGAAAAATCTTTTAAAGTTCTAAAAAACATGCCAACAGCTTCACCTCTCAACGGATCAGAAGTCTTGATTGTAAAACTTTTGCGACAAGCATCCGATTCTCTTCTCAAAATTTCTGCTACCTCTTGATCTAAAGCATAGAGTTCAATTATCTTTTCCTCCAGTCCTACAGGAACAGATTTTTTGCCAATCTCGACAGAAGATAAAAATGCTACAGATATGTCTAATTTCTTAGCCATATCTAAGAGGCGTTCTGAGTGATCAATGCGAAGTTTCCGTAAAATTTTACCAAAAGATGTAACCATATAAAAAGTCCTATTAGAGAAGAAATATTTCTTCTGATTCTAACAAATCTTTTTATGATTTTCTTCAATTATTACGAATCAAGAGTTCTTTTCGGGGTGGTTTTTTAGCAAAACCAGAGGTCCAAAGGGTCTCTAATTCTAAAAAGT
>NZ_JBHIMJ010000027.1:0-12480 GCF_042194035.1 Bartonella sp. OC16QHHD
TTTGGTTTCGTATTTTTAAACTATAACTTTTAAAACGTTTTTAGTACCAAATCTAAAGTAGATAGTAATTCTACTGCCATGGCATTATTTGCTTCCATTTTTTTGTGGAAGCGAATAGTTCCATTCTTAAAGACTAGCCTGCAATCTATTCATTAAAAGGCTTTTCATTTCATAAGATATAGCATTTGAATTTCATGACCTTTATTTCCTACCTCGGTAAAAAAATACCGTGGTTATAAAATCGATCTTGTCTTTAAATCCTTTTATGCAATCTTTAAAATGTTCGGTGTTATGATGATGCTGTTATGACAGCTCTCTATTTTGCGCTCGCCAATTTTGGCGAATGTTAATTTGCTCTTTTATGTGATTAACAATCCAATCTTTAAAACAAGATGTGATCTTTAAACGTATGTTATCGATATTTTCAAACGACTAAATTTAAAACAATGTGATTTGTGCTGTGATAAAAACGTATCATAAAATTTATGAACTGTTATGAATGATATCGGCTTTTCATTTCATTTGAATACACACATGCGTTATAATACTTACATCATGATTTGCTTTTTATGGTCTATTCATGCATGGCAATCTTATATAAAAAATGATCAAATGAATCACGTATAAAAAGATGGATTCTTGAGTGGATTCATATAAAATAATTGCAAACAACATATTGACTTTATTGCGTTTTTTTGTATAATGTGACTCTGTAAACCAAAAGGGAGTCTCTACCTGTGGACTTCCTGCTATTTGGTCAAATTCTTGATTACACTTGTCCAAAGCATCCCCACTCAAACCTACACACTCTTCGTCTATAGCTCTCTTTCGCCTTGTCACGGGCGCTTCAGTAGAAGAAACATCCCGTTTTTTTCGAGAAGAAAGACCTTCTGATGACTCCGGACCTATAAAATGTTCATGCGCTTTTAAAGAACAGGGTTGTATACTTGCAAAAGAACGCCAAGGGTCTAAATTGCGTTCATTATCAAGTCCCCGTAAAAACATTCCTCGAAAATCGGGAACATTAAACGTCGTGGCGCCATCCCCTTCTCCCCACGTCGTCCCTATTACTTCAAACAAGGCTCTATACGTTCTTCGCGAATAAGCCTTCCCATCACATGGCAACCAACCATCTGGCAAGCGCTCCATTGCAAACGGTCCTATCAGACCGGAAGGTAAACGTTTTAAGGAAGAAACTTTGCCCCTTGTCGGGTTGAGAACTTGCCAACCCGTAAGCTCTTCATCATACACAAGCGTATAAAGACAGCCATCTTGTATCTCTCCTCCCGATAAGGCTAATAAACCGGTTTCTGTTGCCTTATAAACGGGCTTACCGGCTAAATTATTTAAAGCAATTGTTGTCGCCCCAACATTCTTGCCCTTCGCTTTAAAACAAACCGATATGCCATTCTTATACTCTAAAAATGCCGATTGACTTAGAAGCCTTATCACGCTCGTCTTTTGGTTATTATCAACCGTCACAATCCCTTCAAGCACACCCCCCGTATCCGATAAATACTCACTTACCCGTTGCATCATAAAACGAGCGCTATTATTAACCGTGTTAGGGTGCTGTCCCTCTGACCAATTAATTAAAGCATCAGCACCACCATTCTCAGATGCTGTTAAAGACCAATCATAAATCGTGGACATCTAAACCTCACGTCTTGATTCCAAACACAACACTCATATTAATCGGGCGCGTCTCACTTATACCTGAACTTGCCAATGCAACATCACGCATGTGAAGGTGGGAATGGGGAAAGGCGAGCTTATGGTGCACGCGTATATCCTCTGCCCTCACGCCCAAACGTTCAGCAAGCTTCAACCTTTGCTGGTCATTCAACACATATCCCCAGATGATCGTCATATCACCATGCCAACTCTCTTCCTGATTTTCATCATTCAAAATCGTAAAGGATTGACCCCCATGGTCATGCTTTCTCATTGCGTCATTTTGTAAAGTGCCAAGATAACGAAAGCGGTCTATCTCGCGGTCATCATCAACACCTCGTAAAAAAACACCACGCAAATCGGGAACATTAAACTTCGTCCAACTATCAGCGCCTCCCCACCTGATCCCTATCGCTTCATAAAGAGCAGGATAATCACTACGCAAATAAGCCTTCCCATCACATGGTAACCAGCCATCTGGCAAAACTTGCATCCCAAAAATCCCTATCGTCCCTAGTGGATAAACAGGGATAACCGGCTCTTGCGATAAAGAGAGAGGCGTAGGATTTAAAACTTGCCAAGCATGATCCCTATAAACCAAGCTATAAATGCACCCCCTTTGAAGCTCGCCTCCCGATAAAACACGGAGACCTAATTCCGTCGCCTTGTAAACAGGTTTAGCCGCCAAATCATTCAAGGCAATTGCGGTTTCCCCAACATTCTTGCCCTTCGCTTTAAAATAAATTGATATCCCATTCTTATACTCTAAAAATTGCGATTGGCTTTGAAGTCTTATCAACGTCGTCTGGTGTTCAGCATCAACCGTAAAAGTGCTTTCAATCACACCACTCGTATCCGATAAATACTCACGCACACGTTGCATCATCACACGAGCACTATTATTCAGACTACTAGGACGTTGTCCTTTTGACCAATCAATCAAATCATCACAATAGGCATTCAAGGAGGCATTTAAAGACCAATCATAGATCGTCGACATCTTACACCTCATGTCTTAATCGCAAACAGAACACTCACATTTACTGGACGCGTCTCGCCTTCACCAGTGCTCTCCAAAACAACCTCTTGGTTCTCATCAAGAGTATGAGAACTTACAATGTAGCCCCCTAAATTCTCACGCTCTATGCCCATAAAATTCGCTAGAGAGCTCCCCCCAAACAAGCCTAGACGATAGCCCAACACATCCGTCGTATTCCCATCCCAAAAGTTTTCGTTGCTGGTAAAATGAGACATCGAAAGGCTCTGTCCTTGATGTTGATGCGACTCGATTAAATCTGTTTGCACACTTGCAAAAGAACGCCCCTCATCAATATTGCGCCCTCCATCAAGCCCCCGTAAAAACATCCCTCGAAAATCGGGAACATTAAATGTCGTGGCGCCATCACCCTCTCCCCAAACCGTTCCTATCGTCTCAAATAAATCACCATAATCACGACGCAAATAAGCCTTCCCATCGCAAATTAACCAATCCTTTGGAATCCCGCGCATTCCAAACGTTCCTATAAAACCCGTGGGATAAAGATTGCTTTCTTCTTCTTCTAAAGGGAGTGGGGTAGGATTAACAAGATGCCAATGATCTCCATTATAAAACAATGTATAAATGCACCCTTGTTGGATTTCCCCCCCTGATAAAAGCGATAAACCCGTTTCTGTTGCTTTATAAACCGGCTTGCCATCTAAAGCATTTAAGACAATCGTGGTCGCTCCAACATTCTTACCCATAGCCATAAAGCGCAAAACGATACCATTCTTATACTCTAAAAATTGCGATTGGCTTTGAAGTCTTATCACACTCGTTTGTTGGACATGATCATTTGTAACAATGCCTTCAAGCTCTCCACCCGTGTCTGACAAGTATTCCTTTACGCGCTGCATCATCACACGGGCGCTTGTGTTCACACTGCTAGGATGCTGTCCTTCGGACCAATCAATCAAATTATCCACGCGCGTATTATCCGACGCTCTAAGCGACCAATCATAAATCGTTGACATTTCTCGTGAATCCTAGCTTCTGTAAAATGGTCCGTAAAATGCCCGCATGAATTGCGTCATCAAAGGATTATCATCATCATCACTCTCTTCTTCTTCCGAAGCCTCTTCTTGTGATGCTAATAATGCCCTTAAAACCTCTAACAAGTTGTCTCTATTTCTAATGCCACCCTGCGCTGTAGGACTTGCTCTATGAGGCTGCCCCCCATACATCTGTAATACACGGTTGACAAAATCACTTGCACGCATAGCGTTGTTTCCACCATTCAAGCCAACCGCATTGCTCCCAACAATTTGCGCCGCATTGGCATGGGGATTTTGAAGAAGCCGCGCGGCTCCTCCTGCACCTTGTTGATGTGCTAAATACAATTCCGCTTCACTAGGCGCTCTTCCCAAAAGGCGGCTTAAATGATTGCGATTATCAAGCGTCAACCGCCCCATGGCATCTGCCGCTTGCATGGGATCAAAACGATCCTGCAAACCATATTGTTTGGCGGTGCTGTCTATAAATTGATACAACCCACCCGCAGAAGAACGGGGATTCCTTGCATTCGGATTGCCTCCACTTTCTACTTGCGCAACACGGTACAAATAACTCTCTGGCAAACCATAACGCGCTGCCGTTTGCCGTATCGCTTGATTAACAGAAGGACTAGAACGGGTCATTTCGCGTACTCTATTGAAGCACTAGGACCTAACCCTTTTGCTACAGCTCTAGAAACAATCTTCAAGCCTTCATCCGTTATCACACCGGCTTTATGCCACTTCAAAGCACTTTGAATCAATTTGGCAATTTCATTGCGCTCCATTCCTTTAACGCCAAAAGTTGCTAACTTCGCTATACCGCGCTCTAGCTCTTGTCTTGCCCGTAGCGCCTCTGGAGCATTCGGGTGGAAAAATATGTTTCGTGCTAATTTTAAGCCTTGAGCTGGTATATCAGGAATACTATGTGGTACACGAACTCCATCAAAAAGAGAAACCTCAGGAGTGCCTTCAAATTTGCTAAAACCCTCTTTTGCTGCATCAGAATAGAATTGCTCCTGATCTACTGCCTTTTTAAAAGTAGAAAACCGTTCCGGTCCTATGGTCCTTTCAAGATTCTCAGACGCAAGATTTTGTTTTAAAAGTTTAGAAAATTCATTAATAGGGTCATCATTTTTTCTGAGTAAATCATCTAAGGCATCTCTCATACCCATCTGATAGGTATTATTTTGTTTTGTCCAATTCCCTTTAGAAAGATTTTCCTGAACTGCATCCCTTTCAAAACTCTTTTCAAGCTTTGTTCCAAAAGCTTGTCTACCTTCCTCAAAGCTATCTGCAAAGTTTTTGAATTTTGCTGCACTACCGCGTGCTGCTTTATAAGTAGGAGAGATTTCGTCCATTATTTTTACCAAATTTTGTTTGAGGACTTCGTATCCTAAAATCTTTTGGTTATCGCCATGTTTCTTACTTTTTTCGATTAAATCATCGAGAGACTGCTTAGTTTGATCTAATAACTCTATCGTAGGTTTATAGGTTATACTGCTAAATCTTCTATCATAAAACCTTCTAGGATTTATACTGAGAGGGTGTTCCTCTAAAGTATTGACAGCTTCTTTAAGAGCTTTTTGAAACCCTTTATTTTCAAAAAGTTTATTAAGAGCCGGATAATACTCTCGTCCTATCGGCGTTTGCCTTGCTTGTTCATAAAGATGATCATGCGCTTCTTTCCCTTGCTGTTTAAGCGTCCTGCTTAAAGTATCGCTATGCTGGTATGGAACAATTGTCTGCTCCATCATATCATAAAGACGTTGAACAGAACCTCCCAATCTTTTCTCATGTGCTTGTTTCAAGAGATTATAAACATCTTCATTTGTTTTAGACGCATTCCACAAAGTCTGTCGTAGTTTTTCATTAATATCTGTCAAAAATACTTCCTGAGGTTCTGAGCTAAGACGTTCCGTGATCTTTTGGGGTTTATTATCGTAAAGTTGCTTGGCAACTTCTCTCAAAGCTTTATTTGAAACCTCTTTACGAGCAGGATTAAAATAATTCCTTATAAGTGGAGGCGATTTTAAAGCATTTCCTAAACTACGAACTGCCTTAGAAATACCTATACCTCCTAAAGCAGCAACCGGCGTCAAAACTGCCCCACCAACACCACCGGCTAATGCCGAATTCACCGTATCATTGTAACCTTTTCCTGCACCAGAACCATGTAAAGCTCCAGAACCTGCCCCAACAATAGCTCCCCTACCTAAACTTCCTAAAGTCGAACCTGCTCGCAAAAAATTTAATGCTGGAATACCCAAAGATGCTAATGTTGGTAAAATCGAACCAGCAATATAAGCACCAGAAGATAACCATGGATGTTTCTCTTCCAAAGCTTTTAGGTAAGCGCGCTCCTTAGCTACCCTTCTATTATAGATCTCCTCTGCTCGTTTATCACCACGCCAATAATCTATAAAACCCGCTTCATTCGCCGCTTGTATCTCATCACTATAACCTGCTGTAAGACCAGATGTACCATGGCTTCTAACAGCATCCGACCACGTAAGATCTTTATCATCAAATGAAAAATCATCTGCTGTAAATTTTGTATTAAATGAAGCCGTATCATCATCAACAAGAGGGGAATAAGGAATATAACCCGTTGTTTTTTTTCCTTGATTACCACGACTGTTCTTCACCGAAGACGTACCATCATTATCGGATACATCATCAACAATGCGAGAATAAGGAATATATGCCATTTTAAGCCCCTTTAACCCTTATCTTTCCATCTTCACCAATAAAGCGTGCACCGGAAGGCAATGCATCTTCCTCTTCTTTGCTGGTAACAAGTGGCAAAGCATTACGTCCTTGCTGTGGAGCTTTAGAATGCGACTGTGAGGTAACCTTATCAACACTCTCTTGCGTTAATTCAATGCTGCTGTCTTCTAGCAATTTCAATACGTCTAATTTCATCTTAGCCAAAATCTGATGGATTTTTTTCAACCTAAACAAGAGCTCTTTATGACCCAAGTCGTACTTTATCTCTCCTAAATAGCTCTTTAAGATATCAAGCTCTCTTTCTGTAAGGTTACCAAAACCAGAAGCACCATTGCGTGAATACCGTCTCATCGTTTCTAAACGGTCAATACCTATACGGTTTTTAATGGAATCAAGCAGTGAACGCATATCACGGTGTTGAGGAATCTTAAAAGAAGCTTGCCAATCAGCAAGATTTCCCGTAGCCCAATCACCATTCTCTTCTATATAATTCATAAAACGTTCAATGTCATGGAGTGTATTACTACTGATAGCTTCACTATTTTTAAGATCTATTGTTTCTCGTAGGCGGTCCATTTCTTCTTTAGATCTAGCATCATAACCGCCGTTCACTTTTTGTAATAGAAAAGCATTCAATGCATCTTTATTCCCAGCCATGAACCGCGCTTCTTCTTCGCTATAGCCTTTGGACTTTAGATACTCGACAGTCTGATTAACCTGCCCTCTTTCCTTATCTCCTTCATTAAGATGCTTCACACCACTTGCAAGCGCATCCCATCCAGAACCATCTGTAGGTGCTGCCGCCATACCTGCAAAAAGATCTTTGAGCTTCTGATACGCATCTGATTGAAAAAACTTATAAGTATTGGACTGTAAAAATTTCTCTGCATCTGTCAGTTCAGGAGTCGGTGTTGGGGAAGCGGGTGCTAATGGTTGCGTTTGTTCATTAACATGAGGTTTTAGTTCTTGTGGAGTACTCTCTAGTGCATTTGGCATGGGTGGATGTTGATCAAATCCAAGAGGCATTTCCGCTCTAGGAGCCGTATAGGGCATAAATGGTCCATATGGATTCAGCATACTCTGTAAATAAGGGTTGTTTGGAGCATCTGCTTTCTCTGGTGTCATCATACTTTCAATGGCTGACCCCACACCCATAACTGCACTGGTTTTTGGATACTTTGCTACGAATTTCCCCACGGGGTTCTTTGTTATTAATTGTCCCAATCTATTCGCCCCTGTAACCGCTTTAGGAGCAAGATACCTAAAAACATGAGGCGCAGCTCTTGCTGCCATAAAAGCTGCCCCAGCTAATGGAAATAATAATGGAAATGCCATCACGCTATCCTTTTAAAATTATCGTTTAATGATTATACAGCTATTGTTTCTTATTCATGTGATCTAAAAAAAACTTGGATGCTCCTCCTGCCAACGCTGCTCCCATTGGACCACCTGCCATGTAACCAAAAGCCATCGGTGCTGCTTGAAGTGCTAAAGAACCTATAGTCCCTACATTTTTCCACGGATTATTGCCCTCTATCTTAGAGATTGTATGATTATTCGTTGTCGTACCGTAATTTCTTGCAAAGCCATGACCGGCGTTCATAAGCATATTCAACCTATTCCAACCGCTATTGTCTTGTTCCAGCCAACGTTCTCTATTGGCATCAACAAGGCGTTGATTGTGGGCATCAAGCACACCTCCCCCTTGTATGGCATTGGAATAGGCATTCCCATAACCCTGTAAGAAGTTATTTGAGGCGCCCAATTGATTTTGATTGGCTTGGTCTATCATGGCATTGGCTTGCATCATGCGGTCCGCATCACGATTATATTGCTCTAACATAGCACGAGCGTATATAGAATCTCTTCCTTTCCGCACTTCCTCTCTGTGATCAGGAGTTGCATAACGACCAATACCTGAGAAATATCTGTTAATTTGAGTGTCTGAATCATCTAATGCTTCTTGAAGTGCTTGTTTGAAATACGAATTTTCTCCCATCATACCACCAGAGGCCATATGTCGAAGATTCATGGCTGCCGACGTTGGATTATAGATTGTATTCATCAAAGAGCGATTTTGATAATGATGAGGAATACTTCCAAGACCACCAATTCCATAGCGCGTTTGATCACTTAACGGCGCTACACGAGGACCACCATAAACATTACCACCCATCCCTGTGTCATACATGTTATACGCATCTGCACCCCCACGCTTAAAGACATTCTGCATCCAAGCAGGAGGGGCGCTTGTTTGTACCTGCTTCTGTTCTGTCGTTGTTGGTGTCTTGCTCCCCATGTCACAATTCCTTCCTATAATAAAGCATAGCTATGCCATAGCCTTGCTTGGTTAGTGCACGCTTCCAACCTAAACGACCCAAGATCTCCATTTCAGAAGCACCATTCTCACGCGCCCAATCCTCTACAACTTGCAAATTGTCAACTTGATCAAGAATGCCCTTGCCACTACATTCACAAATCAGTGCGCGCTTCTTTCCTAAAACTGTCTGCTGTATCTGGGTCGTGAATGCCGCTAAAAAGCGCTCGTCATCATCCAAAACAAGCCATAACTGTTTCTTGCCACTGCAAATCGCTTCAAGGAGCTCTTGCAACGTGATTTCATGTTTGAAACGCTCTACATACTCTCTAAAGGATGCAATGATGTCTTCAAGATAAGGCGNATCATCCAAAACAAGCCATAACTGTTTCTTGCCACTGCAAATCGCTTCAAGGAGCTCTTGCAACGTGATTTCATGTTTGAAACGCTCTACATACTCTCTAAAGGATGCAATGATGTCTTCAAGATAAGGCGCTATACGCTCCATATCCCAAGACGTGGTCAAAAAGACTTTTGCCATTACCCTCTGCCTAAAGGACGTAAATCCACATTAAATCCTGTGATTTGGTTCCAATGAACACCTTCAGGAATACGCAATTTAAAGCGGTGATAACGATTGCGCGAACGACCATGATAAGCACCCGTGACATATGAACATGCCCTCTCTTGGTGCCATGTAATCGGTGTCTGATTATTGCGAAGCCGACGCTCTCCTATGCTTAAAAGACCTTCCGTCGTATCAACTTCAGCAAACATCTTCGTGATAAAGTTAAAACTTCCATCTGGTGCTCCCAATTCTTGCGAAACAACCGTTGCCTCCATCGGTGCTCCCGTAAACATAACAAGCCGATTTTCATCATCAAAAGCACCAAGCATTGGGGCGCCACTTTGCCAACGAGGGCTGTCTAAAGAAGCCGGCAAGGACTCAAGATTGATCGAGATCTCATCTAACTGTTCTAAAGTATAACCTGTCGTAAATACTGGAAACAACGTGAAAGGTTTTCCCTGTAGCGTCGACCATTTCTGCAATCCCCAATCATAAACAAAGGTCGTTTGCTCGTTATTGCCTCTCTTTAAGGACCAGTAAATCCGGTTATCAATGGGATCTATAACCCCTTGCATCTCATCAAGAGCAAACTTATCAAAGGTTTTAAAAACTGTTCTATCAACCTTCTCAAAGCCTATCGGCAAAAGTTGACCATCCAAACTCATCTGATAAAAGCCACCATCACCAGCAAAAAAAGCATCACTCCCACGACACGCTATAGAGGCTGCACTGCGGGATCCACGCTTGTCTTGAAGCTTTTGAAAAATAAAGGGGACTTTAGAGCCTAGCGTAAAACAACCAGCATAAATAGCAGAACGCAAAAAAACGAGGGGATTGCTCGATTCCGTTGCCCCTTGAACATATTCTCCATCATTAAAATTATGATAATAACAATCTTTATCACCTACCGTCCAATGAGTTGCATCATTCAAACCCGACCAATGGATGCGATTGGGATGATCTGTTAATTGCATCAAACAAACAAAATCACCCCAAACCTTCACCAATCCTGCTTTCGGGGGATTGCCTCCTAAATCTTCAAACCGTTCAGAGCTATGAGTATTAAAGACTTGTGGTTTATCATTTTTATTCACCGCAATAATAGTTTCACCAAATAATGCAAACGACCATTTATTCTCTTCATTTGCTTGATAGGTCACACCACTTTGACTTATGTCTTTCCAACCCTTCGTTTGACTATCATAACTGTAAAGCTTTTTGGCTCCTCCTACGATTATCTTAACACCATTGCCACTTCTAAAGGCTATGCACCCCAACGGCTTTTCTTCTAAAGCATGAGACACTACCATTGCATTAGGCATCGGAATGTAACAGCCATCAGCCGGTAAAACATTCACAAGCATATCCGTAAAACTGCCGTTGACAACCGCAACATCTGGTCTGTAATCAGCGATTGGAAAATAAACCATATTAGAAATCCGTCGGAATTATTCGAGTGACGTTATGACGTTGAGACGTCTCTGCACGCAATTCATGCAACTGTTCGTTAAAGTCATTGTACGCTGCTGTTGCACAATCGGGTTCTTTAAGGATATTCTTGTAAAGTTCGTATTTTGCACGCGCCTTAATCAAATCAAACGCGTGCACAAACCATGGATGCTCCTCATCAACACTCTCTATCTCTGATAAACGCAATGGAGAGAGAATGAGTTGAATCTGATAGGCTTTATCCGGTGTGGGATAAAGATGTAATTTCCTATCAAAATAACTGTAACAAACCGGCGTTCCTTGCTGCTCTGATGATAACAAAGGCTCTAAAGAAACATGGTCCTTACATTCCAAGGCAAACTTATGATGTTGATCAGAACTCAGATAACACATTGATTTATAATGATAATATAGCGTTATTCATATTGAATTAGAATCCCGAATAACGTAAGATTCTCTCATTTCAAATCTGTTTATCTTGAATCAACTAAAACCACTCATTTGTACATAACAAGTGGGATGAGTGTATGGATAAAATTTGTATAAGAAAGGACTAAAAATGGCTCTTATGAACCGTCTTAATGCAAGGGCTGTCGCAACATTGGGAGCTGGCAAATATAATGATGGTGCCGGCTTGTTACTTCATAAGCGTAAAGATGGAGGTGCTCAATGGATTTACCGTTTTACCATTCATGGGCGGCGCCGTGAAATGGGCTTGGGTGCCTTGAGAGATGTCTCTTTAAAACAAGCCCGTGAATTGGCAACTGGGTGGCGCTCTGTTCTTCGTGAAGGTCGTGACCCCATTAAAGAACGCAATAAACAAAAGCGTGAGGCAATAAGTAATCTCCATTATTTAAAAGATATCGCGTTGGATGCTTTTGAAAGCCGTAAAGCTGAACTAAAAGGAGATGGTAAAGATGGGCGTTGGTTTTTACCCTTAAAACTCCATATTCTCCCCAAATTAGGTTGCCTCCCCGTTTCAGAGATTACACAAACAGAGATACGCAATACACTTGCTCCCATTTGGCATACAAAAGCAGCAACAGCTGATAAAGCTCTTACCCGCCTTAATATTTGTCTCAAACATGCGGCTGCTTTGGGTTTGGATGTTGATTTACAAGCAACAGAAAAAGCACGCGCTCTCTTAGGTAAACAACGCCATAAAACGCAAAATTTTCCAGCTATGGATTGGAGAGATGTCCCTGCCTTTTATAAAACACTTTGCGAAGCATCAACCTTAACACAACTGGCTTTGCGTTTGCTTATTTTGACAGGCGTTCGTACCAACCCTTTGTGTCATATTCATAAAGACCAAGTTGATGGCGATATCTGGACAATCCCTGCTGAAAATATGAAAGGTCGACGTGATACTACAGAAGAGTTTCGCGTGCCTCTATCATCAGAAGCATTAGAAATCTTAAAACAAGCGCGCTTGCTTTCTCGCAATGATTTCTTCTTTTCTGCAACCGGTCGGGGTCCCCTCGCTGCAAATTGTATGGCTCAATATATGAGAGACAATAAAATTGAGGCATGCCCCCATGGATTTCGTTCTAGTTTACGTGATTGGCTCGCTGAAACAACCGATGCCCCTTATGAAGTCGCAGAAACTATTCTAAGTCATACAGTAGGCGGTAAAGTAGAGCGTGCCTATCGTCGGACTGACTATTTAGAACAGCGCCGCGTTTATATGGATAAATGGGCGGCTTATGTC